>RFMZ01000005.1 GCA_009927445.1 Betaproteobacteria bacterium | reverse complement strand
TAAAGCTTATCAAGACTTATTGCACGATGGCATGATGGTTTCTCAATTACCGGGCGATCAAATTTTGGGCTATCCAGTGATGCCATCTGATAACAATAATGATGTGCACATCAATATTGTGTGGTATCGAAAAACAGATACAGATTCATTAAAAATTCTTTTAACAGACGAACAAGGCATTCAAATTCTGATGGTATTGCGCCGAAGTTAATTCACCCAAAGGTGTTGCAGAATTTAAAGCAACAAGCAGCCGATACATTGCACCCTGCTTGGGCCCAGATTATTCAACTCGCACCAGAAATTTTTATGCAACCTATCTACGATAGTGTCACTAACAATATGGCACGATCAAGAGTGGCCTTAATTGGTGATGCTGCATTTATATCTAGGCCACATATTGGTCAAGGTGTCACCAAAGCGGCAGGCGATGCGCTTTGCCTAGTCAAGTGCCTGCAATCCAATACGAATGATGTTTTGAAAGCTCTACCAATATTTTCTAATCAGCGGGTAACCATTGGGCACCAAGTCATTCAATATGCGCAACGATTAGGCTCGGTCATTTCCCAACCTGGCGGTGAATTAGCGAGTTGGAGCAAACTCTACAGCAACGTGGCGAATGTACTAAGAGACACTGCAGTAGAGTTAGATGGCGTTGCATACGTTTAATTCAAAATCTAGAAGCTACATACCAATATGAATTCCATTGATCTACTCATTCAAAATGCACTGGTTTTTGATGGCAACGGAGATGCACCACAAGTACAGGATGTAGCCGTTCATCAAGGCTATATCCAAGACATTGGACTTGGCCTCAAACATCATGCAAAGCACACCATTGATGCACAGGGACTGGCGCTCATGCCAGGCATCATTGATAGCCATACGCATTACGACGCCCAAATCACTTGGGACCCTTATGTCAATCCATCACCCGCTCTTGGCGTTACCACCGCCATTATTGGAAACTGTGGTTTCACTATTGCACCCTGCAAACCAGCCGATCGCGAAATAACCATGCGCAACCTCACGCAAGTAGAGGGTATGTCGTTAGATGTTTTGCGCCAAGGTATTGATTGGGACTTTGAAACCTTTCCTGAGTATTTACAACTTCTTCAGCGCAAAGGAAGCGCTGTAAACGTTGCGGCATATATTGGTCACTCATCTGTTCGCACTTGGGTTTTAGGTGAACAAGCAAATAAACGGGCTGCTACCGCCGATGAAGTAGAACGTATGGCAGATATTGTTCGCGATGCGATGGCCCATGGTGCAATCGGTTTTGCCAGCAGCACCAGCCCTGCGCATAACGGCGAAGGTGGTTTTCCTATGCCGTCACGCTTAGCAAGTGACGAAGAGATGATGGCCTTGATCAAAGCCATGGGCGAAAAAGGAAAAGGCATTTATATGGTGACCAAGGGCGGGCAAATGCAGGTGTCTTTTTTAGAAGACATGTCCGCCCAATCTGGTCGGCCAGTGATGATCGCTGCCCTGCTGCATAACAGCACAAATCCGACTGCTGTTTTTAAAGACTTGGATGCAATTGCACAAGCAAATACAAGGGGAAGAAAGGTGGTGGGTCAAGTCTCTTGCTGTCCACTGACAATGGACTTTACCTTTGAGTCGCCCTACCCTGTTGAAGGACTGCAAAGTTGGAAGCCCGCGCTCGGCTTGACACACGATGCCTTGATCCAAAAACTTTCTGACTCCAACTTCAGAAATCAAGTACGCAGTGAGTTAGGCACTACTGCAACTTTTAGGTTGTTTAACAACGAATGGGACAAGGTACATGTTGTTGAAACTTGTCAACCCCAACACGCCAACTTCGAGCAACGCACTATTGCAGAATTGGCAAAAGAACATCAAAAAGACCCGCTCGACTTTGCG
>RFMZ01000274.1 GCA_009927445.1 Betaproteobacteria bacterium | reverse complement strand
ACCTTGGCAAGGGCGGGATGTTGACTAAAGTCCTTGCTGCTAAGTTGGTTGCCGGAAATCATACGCATACAGTTATCGCATCTGGTAACGAACCAGATGTTTTATTAAGACTTGCCCAAGGCGAATTAGTTGGTACGCAATTAACTAGTCCACTCTAAATGTGTGTTGTATTGAGTTTGGGTAGGATCGGTAGTTAAAAAATATTGAAGTAAATACACATAGAATTCTGTAGCCAATACCTAGAAATAACTTAAGGTATAAAAGTTGGCGACTTAGAGTCAAACAGGGTTTTAAGTGCGTCTCTTGGACTTGAATTCACAGAATTGCTGATACAAAAGCCATTTTTAGCTATGTAGGGGAGATATTGATTGTATCCAGATGGGGGGATTCTGCGCCAACTCGTATTTTCAGAAACCCGCCAAGCACCATTTTTCTCAAAAAAAGCATATTGCCGGTACTCATAACGTTCGCAACTCATACCGATATAAACTGTTTGAACAACCCCAGAAGAGTTTTGTATTTGAACGGTAAATTTGACAATGAGATCTTTTATAAAAGATAAGCTCTGAGAGTCAACAAAAAAATTCAAGTTCGCGTTTGAGGAAGGAAAAAATTGTAAAAGATTTTTTCCAATCGGCGCCTTTGGTAAAGTGACTTCATCCTCTTGGAGGGCCACCAAATTAGGATTAACCAACACGTCAACCGTGCTCTGGGCACTTGTAAAGCTTGTAAAAAAAGTGCTGAAAGTGCTTATCCAGATAATGATGATTTTCGTGAGATGCGTTTTTGAGTTCATCAGATACAAATTGAAAAGAAAATCATCTTTGGGTTAATTAGACTTCAAGCCATTGTGGGGTATTTGATCAAAGCTAGTGCCCCAAGGAAGTATATTGAGTGCGCTTTTACGACTCAGGTATTTAGCTAATTCACATAGGGCTAGTTCATAGACTTTGCGTTTGAATTCAATTACATCATCTAGAGCAATCCAATATGCACTCCAACGCCATGCATCAAATTCCGGTTGATCAAAAGCACGTAAATTAATAGCACTATCTTGACCAATCATGCGAAGTAAAAACCAAATTTGTTTTTGGCCTTTATAGGCCACGCGCCGCGGTCGCTGTTGGTTTTGTCTTCGCAAAAACTCATCCGGTACGTCATAGCGTATCCAATCTTTTGTGCGTCCAATAATTTGGACATGTTCTGGCAAGAGCCCTATTTCTTCTTGCAGCTCACGAAGCATTGCATCTTTGGGGTTTTCGCCTTGTTGAATGCCGCCTTGTGGAAACTGCCAAGAATGCTGTCCTATACGCTTACCCCAGAATACTTCATTCCGCTGATTTAGAAGAATAATGCCAACATTAGGCCTATAACCTTCCTTATCGAGCATGATCGTTATTCGAATCCTTTAAAATCAATGAATTGATTATATCTATAAAGAATTCATGAAAGCTACTCAAACATTTATTTCCACTCTAAAAGAAGCTCCGGCTGACTCAGAAATCATTTCACATCAGTTAATGACGAGGGCTGGAATGATTCGTAAACTCGGTGCAGGGATATATAACTACATGCCAATTGGCTTACGAATTATCCGTAAGGTAGAAGCGATTGTCCGTGAAGAAATGGACCGAGCTGGAGCAATCGAGTTACTCATGCCATTTGTGCAGCCTGGCGAGCTTTGGGAAGAGACTGGCCGGTTGGCAAAGATGGGCCCTGAACTATTACGCCTAAAAGATCGGCACGATCGCAGTTTTGTCTTACAACCCACTTCCGAAGAGGTCATAACGGACATCGCTCGCAATGAAATCAAAAGCTATAAACAATTGCCAATTAATTTTTATCAAATCCAAAGTAAATTTAGGGATGAAAGAAGGCCTCGGTTTGGGGTGATGCGTGGTCGTGAATTTTTGATGAAGGATGGATATTCATTCGATAAGAGTATCGCTGGTATGCAAGAGTCCTATGCCAAGATGTTTGCGGCATACCATCGGATTTTTACGAGATTAGGACTGAATTACCGGGCGGTAGCTGCTGATAATGGTGCTATTGGTGGAAGTGGTAGTCAGGAATTCCACGTTATTGCAGATACTGGGGAGGATGCCATTGCGTATTGCCCACAATCTGACTATGCGGCTAATTTAGAAGCTGCAGAAGCTCTTTGCTTGATTCAGCAAAGGCCAGAGCCAGATCAGTCCTGCGAAAAATTTGCCACGCCTGGAATTAGTAAGTGTGAAGACGTGGCAGGTTTGATTCAGGAAAATATGACCCACATTGTTAAGACGATTGCGATCGCGGTTGATGAGTTTGACGAGGTGGGTCAGTTAGTTATTGGCGCAAGCAAAATGATGGCGATATTGATTCGTGCAGACCACGCGCTCAATGAGGTCAAGTTATCGAAGGTCGATGGGGTCCTTAATTTTAGAATGGCTACTGAAAAAGAGATCCAAGGATCTTTTCACGCCGCACCTGGCTCAATTGGTCCAGTTGGAGTAGGTTCTGATGTTCGTGTCATTGCAGACCGAACCGTAGCGCAGATGGGAAATTTTATTTGTGGCGCTAATGAAACTGGTTTTCATTTACGGGGAGTCAATTGGGGCAGGGATTTACCGGAGCCGGAGGTGTTTGATTTAAGAAATGTACAGGTTGGTGACCCCTCGCCTGATGGTCAAGGTCAGTTAGAAATTTGTCGCGGCATAGAGGTTGGGCATGTATTTATGTTGGGTACACGTTACTCAGCTGCTATGAAAGCCAATTTTTTAGATGAGCAAGGCAAAGCCCAACCGCTCGTCATGGGTTGTTATGGTATTGGTGTTACGCGTTTGTTAGGTGCGGCGATTGAGCAGTGTCATGACGATAGGGGCATTATTTGGCCTGCAGCGATTGCACCGTATCAAGTTGTAATATGTCCCGTATCTTATGATCGCTCTGCCATGGTTAAAGAAGCAACCGACGAGCTCTATGCGCACATGGTATCTCTTGGTATTGAAGTGATTCTGGATGACCGAGGTGAACGCTCAGGAGCCATGTTTGCTGATTGGGAGTTAATTGGGGTGCCTTATCGAGTGGTTATTGGTGAGAGAAGTTTAAAAGAAGGCTTTGTAGAGTTTCAAGGAAGAACCGAAACTGAAGCTGCCAAAATCTCAATGGATGCGGTGCTTGAAAAGTTTAAAGAGCTAGCCAGATAAAAAAGCTAGCTCATGAAGGGGGCGCCGCTTGAGGCCTTGATGATTACTTAAAGAGCCCTTTGCCTAGGCCCTTTGCTGCCATCGAGCCCATCATCCGCGCCATTTTGCCACCACTAAACTGCTTCATCATTGTTTGCATTTGCTCAAATTGAGCGATCATTCGATTAATTTCTTGAACTTGAACACCAGAACCGGCAGCGATGCGTCGCTTGCGGCTGGCTTTTAAGATTTCAGGTTTTGCTCTCTCTTGGGGGGTCATACTATCGATGATGCCCTGCATCCGACGAATATTTTTCTCTGCAGCTCCCATATCTGTCTTAGCTGCAGCCTGAGCCATATGAGCAGGGAGTTTATCCATCAGGTTAGCAATTCCGCCCATATTTTGCATTTGGGTAATTTGATTACGAAAATCGGATAAGTCAAACCCGCCTTTTTTAATTTTTGCAACGAGTTTTTCTGCTGCTTTCAGATCTACTGTTTTATGCGCTTCTTCGACTAGAGCAAGAATATCCCCCATACCTAAAATACGGCCTGCCATCCGGTCTGCATCAAAAGGGTCTAGCCCATCAAGTTTTTCAGATACGCCTATAAATTTGAGTGGCACCCCAGTAATATGCCGAATTGACAAAGCAGCACCGCCGCGCGAGTCGCCGTCTAATTTGGTAAGGATGACACCGGTAAGAGGAAGTGCCGCATGAAAAGCCTTCGCCGTATTAACCGCATCTTGGCCCAGCATGGCATCAACAACAAATAGAGTTTCAATAGGTTTGACGGCAGCGTGCAGGGCAGACACTTCTTGCATCATTGCTTCATCGATCCCCAAGCGCCCCGCAGTATCGACTAGAAGGATATCGTAATAGTGTCTTTTAGCCCAGTCGATAGCATTGATCGCAATATCAACCGGTTTTTGTGAGGCCTCACTAGAAAACCAATCGGCTCCAGCTTGATCGGTGACCATTTTTAATTGCTCAATCGCCGCAGGACGGTAAATATCGCAGGAGACGGTTAGGACTTTTTTCTTTTGGGTCCGAATCAGCCATTTTGCGAGTTTGGCTACGGTCGTTGTTTTACCTGCGCCTTGTAATCCAGCCATGAGGATGACCGCCGGTGGCTGAGTCGCAAGATTTAGCTGTCCGGCTACTCCACCTCGCCCGGAACTACCACCATGCATGATTTGGGCTAATTCATCTTTGACAATTCCCACTAAAGCCTGTCCTGGTGTTAAGCTAGAGACTACTTCTTCACCAAGGGCTTTTTGTTTAATGTTAGCTAGTAAATCTTTTATAACAGGTAGAGCAACGTCAGCTTCTAATAGTGCCAGACGTATTTCCCTGAGCATTTCTGCGGTATTTGATTCGGTAAGCCTGGCTTGTCCGCGGATAGATTTAACCACTCTACCTAAGCGGTCTGTTAGATTTTCTAGCATAGGGGTATTAAACTAAACATATGTTATTTAAATTATCTAGCCTAGCGTATGCCCTGACATTATTTTTTATGATGTTCTTGAACCGACAAGAACATCATAAAACGTATGCTGCTCAACATGTAACGAGCCCGCAGGATACACAGAAGACACCACAAAATATGGTAATTCATTTTGTTCTATTCATTTTACTCGTGTTACATGGTTATGCCTGTTACTTAGATATTTTTACGTCAGAGGGCTTAGTTTTTGGTTTTGCACAGGCTCTATCGTTGATGGCCTGGGTTGGAATTGCGTTGTATTGGATTGAGTCTTGGTTTTTTTCTTTACAGGGGATGCTTCCCTTAGTGTTGGTTTTAGCCACACTATTTAGTTTCTTACCAGCACTTTTTGAGGGATCGATTATTTCCACGAAATCAGTGCATTCACCTGGGTTTAAGTTGCACTTTATTACCGCAAACATTGCCTATGGTGTTATGTTTTTAGCAGCCTTGCAGGCTACTTTAATGACTTGGCAGGACCGTAATTTGCGATCAAACCATAGCAAGTCTAATAAATCGTTGGTAGAAATGTTGTTGCTTGGTAGCCCGTCTCGACTGTTAGATCAATTACCGCCATTAATGACGATGGAGCGTGTTTTATTTAGCATTATTGGTATTGGATTTTGTTTGTTAACCGTTGCCGTATTTTCTGGCGTTTTTTTTAGTCAAGCCTTGTTTGGGCGGGCCTTGATTTTCGATCATAAAACTGTTTTTGCGCTGCTTTCATGGAGCATGTTTGGTGGCCTACTATATGCTCATTGGAAAGTTGGCTTAAGGGGTACGGAAGCATTGCGCTGGGTTTTGGGATCTTTTGGTGTCTTACTGCTTGCCTATGTGGGTAGTCGTTTTGTGTTTGAAGTCGTTTTAAATAAAGTTTAAAAAAGTTTTCATGATCAAGCTCGTTGAATTTTTAGCGCTAGCCGGCTTTTTTTATTGGTTTTTCTTATATCGACCACAAAAAGCCAAGAGGGTAAAAGAGCAAGCTAGGCAAGATGCAGAACTACTTGCCCAGAAAAAACAAGCTCAGCAAGCTGAACAAGTTGAGCAGATTGTTTCTTGTAATTATTGCGCGATTCACTTGCCCATTAGTGATGCTATTACGCATCAGACAAGGTACTTTTGCTCTTTAGCACATGCCGACTCTATTGATGTCAAGGGTTGGCTTGGCTATGCCAAGTCTTTACCATCGCCCAACCATGACCCGAGACCTCTAGAAAGCAAGATTGATACAGTAGTCATTCACCACATCAGCTTACCTGATGGGCAATTTGGAGGGTCTTCAATAGAAGAGTTTTTTACGAATCAACTGCGTGAGGAAGACCACCCCTTTTTTAAAGAGATTGCTCACCTACAAGTATCGGCCCATTTTTTAATTAAGCGCGGTGGGGAGTTATGCCAATTTGTTAGTTGCTTAGAAAGGGCTTGGCATGCTGGAGAATCTGTTTTGCTCGGTCGCCAACGTTGCAATGATTTTTCAATCGGCATTGAGTTAGAAGGTACGGGTGACATCTCTTTTGAGCAGGCGCAATATCTTGCCTTAGCAAAACTTATTGGGATCTTACAAAAGCAATACTCCTTGAGATATATTGTTGGTCATAGTGATATCTCACCAGGAAGAAAAGTAGATCCCGGGAAAACTTTTGACTGGAGGCGCATTCAAGAGTTAGCGAATATTTCCGACGAGCAACTTCCCTTCGGAATCGACAATCGGTAAATAAAAACAAGAATAGGGCTTGCTGGACAAAGTGAGCGCAAACATCTTTTTTAAAAAATATAAGGGATTTTTGTTAGTGTGCACTAATCAGAAAATTCTACATTAAAGTTGTGAAAAAACATCGACAAACTATTGTGAAATTACCTATACTTAGTATCACGGTTCAACAAAACCACAACGGGTAGTATCCCCGCTGCATTTTTATGAAAAAAGGAAGTTTTTCATAAAAAAGGTTTTCAGGCCAAAAAAACGAGTAAATATGTGTCGTAGAGGCTTGAATGCGTAGGAGATATGGACAACCATTTGATCTCGCAGGACAGGGTTGATAGTTAAAACAAATATGAACGAACATCGAATTAGGAGTATTTATGACATTTGCTGATCCCAGCAGCCAATTTGGAACAAGCCCTGCAGTGAGTGGCTTGGTAACAACACCGTTATCACAAGCCCCATCTTCGGGATTTTTGTCTGGTGGTGTGGGTGCAACCCATGCAACCCAGTTAACAGATTACAAAATTATCCGTCGTAATGGGGCGGTAGTTGCATTTGAGCCATCAAAAATTGCTGTAGCGCTAACTAAAGCGTTTTTAGCAGTGAATGGTGGCCAGGGTGCTGCCTCAGCTAGGGTGCGTCAGCAAGTTGAGGAGTTAACACAAATTGTTGTACGTGGTTTACTACGCAGTCGGCCCAATGGCGGAACCTTCCATATTGAAGACGTTCAGGATCAAGTAGAGTTAGCCTTGATGCGAAGTGGAGAGCATAACGTGGCTCGCGCCTATGTCCTGTATCGAGATAAGCGAAATCAAGAGCGCTTGACGCAACAAAGTAATCACACTGAGCAAGCGATTGCTAACTTAGATCATCCGGGGATTCAGGTAACGGACAAGGGCGTCACAAAGCTTTTAGATATGACGAATTTGCAAAATATCATTGAAGCCGCATGCTATGGTCTAGGAAATACAATTAGTTCGGCTCCTATTCTGAGTGAGACTATTAAAAACCTTTATGATGGCGTCCCGATAGAGCAGGTTTTTGATTCGGCAATCCTGGCCTCGCGAACATTAATTGAAAAAGATCCAGGCTATAGTTTAGTAACGGCCCGTATTTTGATGCATGTGATTCGTAGGGATATTTTGGGTGTTGAGATTGCCCAAGGTGGTATGCAACAGGTTTATCCAGAGTATTTTGGAAAATTTTTGCGCCGCGGGGTAAAGGAGGAGTTACTTGATCCACGCATGTTGGAGATTTTTGATATTGCTCGACTTGGCAATGCCTTGAATGCAGAACGCGATTTGCAATTTAACTATTTAGGGTTACAAACCTTATTTGACCGGTATTTTTTACACATTGATGGGCAACGAATCGAAATGCCGCAGGCTTTTTTCATGCGGGTTGCGATGGGCCTGTCTTTACAAGAGGCGCAGCCCACAGAACGAGCCATTGAGTTTTATGAAAATCTATCCACGTTTGATTTCATGTCAAGCACGCCAACCTTATTTAATTCAGCCAGTTTACGCTCGCAATTATCAAGTTGTTATTTAACAACTGTTGCAGATGATTTAGACGGAATTTATGAGGCACTCAAAGAAAACGCACTGTTATCTAAATTTGCCGGCGGGCTTGGTAATGACTGGACTAATGTGCGCGCTTTGGGAAGTCATATTAAGGGAACCAATGGTAAGTCACAAGGGGTCGTGCCGTTTCTGAAGGTGGTTAATGATACGGCGGTTGCCGTAAATCAGGGTGGTAAGAGAAAGGGCGCCGTCTGCGCTTATTTAGAAACTTGGCATTTGGATATTGAAGAGTTCTTAGAGTTGCGCAAGAACACTGGTGACGATCGCCGCAGAACACATGATATGAATACGGCCAACTGGATTCCAGACTTATTTATGAAGCGGGTGATGGAGAATGGCGAGTGGACCCTATTTTCACCATCTAGCACGCCTGACTTGCATGAAAAATTTGGCAAGGATTTCGAACAGGCTTACATTGTTTATGAAAAAAAGGCAGATAGTGGCGAATTAAAGCCCTTTAAGCGCATACCAGCCAATCAATTATGGCGCAAGATGATTGGGATGTTATTCGAAACGGGGCATCCATGGATTACTTTTAAAGATCCTTGTAATATTCGAAGCCCGCAACAGCATATTGGAGTAGTCCATTCTTCTAACTTGTGTACAGAAATAACCTTGAACACGAATGAAGAGGAAATTGCAGTTTGTAATTTGGGATCAGTTAATTTGACGGCTCACATGATGACGGATGCCTCGGGCAAGTTGGTGTTAGATCACGTAAAGCTTGAGAAAACTATCCAAACCGCGATGCGCATGCTAGACAATGTGATAGAAATTAACTATTACGCTGTAGCAAAAGCGCGTAATTCCAATCTAAAGCATCGCCCGGTTGGTCTTGGCATTATGGGTTTTCAGGACTGTTTGCATATGTTACGGATTCCGTATGCAAGTCAGGCAGCAATCGATTTTGCCGACTCATCCATGGAAGCTGTATGTTACTTCGCTTATAAGGCTTCTAATGCACTAGCAAAAGAACGTGGGACTTATAGCAGTTATAAGGGCTCATTGTGGGATCGGGGTTTATTACCGCAAGATACTGTGCAAATGCTTGCCCAGGAGCGTGGGGGTTATTTAGAAGTGGACCAATCAAGCCAGATGGATTGGACCGGATTGCGGGCGAGTATCGCGCAGTATGGTATGCGAAATTCTAATTGCATTGCGATTGCACCGACTGCGACCATTTCTAATATTATTGGAGTATCTGCTTGTATCGAACCAACCTTTCAAAATTTATATGTGAAGTCAAATTTGTCGGGTGAGTTTACGGTGGTCAACGAGTATTTAGTGCGTGATTTGAAGGCGCGTGGTTTGTGGGATGAGGTGATGATTGCCGATTTGAAATATTTTGACGGATCACTCGCCAAAATTGATCGTATTCCACAGGATTTAAGAGACCTGTATGCCACAGCCTTTGAAGTAGAGCCAAAGTGGATTGTAGAGGCTGCGTCTCGTCGGCAAAAATGGATTGACCAAGCCCAGTCCCTCAATATTTATATGGCCGGGGCTTCTGGAAAAACATTAGATGAAACGTATAAGCTGGCCTGGATACGTGGCTTAAAGACGACTTATTACCTGCGTACTACTTCAGCTACGCAAGTAGAAAAGTCAACTGTTGATAAAGGTACCTTGAACTCTGTATCGAATCAAGCAAGTGGCGCAACTGGTTTTGCATCAGGTCCGATTGAGGCCGATGGTGCGGTTTGTACGATGCGACCGGGTGATCCTGGGTTTGAAGAATGTGAAGCGTGCCAATAGTTTGTGAATGTTGTGAGTAGTACCACAAGCGTTTAGAAGTTTGGATTGATTCGTTGTTGAACGATTATTTTAGGAATTTGGAGAAAGTTTTATGTTGAATTGGGAAGATGAAACCCCGGTAGTAGAAAAAGTGAGCTTACAGCGTACCCCAGCGGTCCAGGAGGAAAAAAAATTAGCCACTCCTACAGTGACTAATACACCTTTACCAGACGTTGCAATTGCACCGCTTGTGCCAGTTGCAGAGCTGACTGATGAAGAGAAAAATCGGCGCGTTAATGTGGCTGATAAAAGAATTATTAATGGCTCGACAGACGTTAACCAATTAGTTCCTTTTAAATATAAATGGGCTTGGGAAAAGTATTTAGCAGGATGTGCGAATCACTGGATGCCGCAAGAGGTCAATATGACTCGAGATATTGCTACTTGGAAAGACCCGAATGGCTTAACGGAAGATGAGCGACGCATTATTAAAAGGAATCTCGGATTTTTTGTTACGGCGGACTCGCTAGCAGCAAACAATATTGTTTTAGGAACCTATCGGCAGATTACTGCGCCAGAATGCCGCCAGTATCTACTGCGTCAAGCTTTTGAAGAAGCGATTCATACACATGCTTATCAATATATTGTGGAATCGCTTGGTTTAGATCAGGCAGAAATTTTTAATGCCTATCACGAAGTGCCTTCGATTCGTGCGAAAGATGAATTTTTAATACCGTTTATTGATGTCTTAACGGACCCATCTTTTAAAACTGGTACACCTGAAAATGATCAAAAATTATTACGATCGTTAATTGTTTTTGCTTGCATTATGGAAGGATTATTCTTTTATGTTGGTTTTACGCAAATCCTTGCAATGGGTCGTCAAAACAAAATGACTGGTGCAGCAGAGCAGTACCAATACATCTTACGTGATGAATCGTTGCACTGTAATTTTGGTATTGATATGATCAATCAAATAAAGCTGGAGAACCCACATTTATGGACTTCTGCGTTCAAAGATGAATTGAAAAATTTGTTTGAACAAGCTGTTGAGTTAGAGTACAAATATGCTGAAGATACGATGCCTCGTGGAGTGCTTGGACTCAATGCACCGATGTTCAAAAGTTACCTTAGATACATCTGCAATCGTCGATGTATGCAAATAGGACTTGACGCATTGTTCCCAAATGAAGAGAATCCTTTTCCATGGATGTCAGAAATGATTGATTTGAAAAAAGAGAGAAATTTTTTTGAAACAAGAGTAATTGAATATCAAACTGGAGGCGCACTGAGTTGGGATTAAATAACTCAATTCGCTTCTTGAGATCTGGAGATCGAAGGATTGGATATTAGTTGTAAGCAAGTTACTTGGATTTTAAAAAGTTCGGCTAACCGGACGGGGAAAGTTTCCCTTAAAAATAAAGATAAGCAACTGATAACCTACACAACAAATTTCAAAAGCAGTTTTCAAAAATTAAAAAAGTCGAGCTATTTAAAATGCTCGGCTTTTTTTTCGCAATTCATTAGTCCAGCACGTTGTGTGAGTGTTGGGCAAATGAATGGCTCACGAACTTGTGCTGATTTTCTAGCAAGAATCTCAGTTCAAAATACGTGGGTCTTCTTAACCGTAGTCTGTATTAACTTCTCACGTGAAGGAGCATAGAATGGCAATAGCCAAGAAGAAAGTCGCTGCTAAGAAACCTGCAGCAAAAAAGGTAGCTGCTAAGAAGCCTGCTGCTAAAAAAGTAGCTGCTAAAAGCCTGCTGCTAAAAAAGTAGCTGCTAAAAGCCTGCTGCTAAAAAAGTAGCTGCTAAGAAGCCAGGCAAAAAAAAAAGTAGTTAAGGCTGCGGCTAAGCCAGTAGCCAAGAAGCCAGTAGCAGCGAAAGCTCCTACAAAAACTGCTTTGAATCCTACTGCTGCTTGGCCTTTCCCTACCGGTAGCCGTCCGTAATAAGGACGGTTTCCGAAAGGCAACAGCTTTATTAGCAACAGAAGTAAAACCCGCCCTGTTAAAACTTGGCGGGTTTTTTTATTGCGCCTTACTGAAAACTATAGCCAAAGGCCAATTTAAAAGCATTCTGGATTTCAGGTAAGCTAGGCGTATGGTTTTGTGGGCCTTGGCTAGCAATTTTGATTGCCCCCATGAGAGAACCAAGACGGCCAGTAGTTGGCCAGTCCAGGCCATTCTCAATACCAAACAAGAGTCCAGACCTGAGCGCATCACCGCAACCGGTAGGGTCAACGGGATTCGCAACTGGCACAGCAGGAATTTGAAGTACTTCACCGTTGACATACACAG
>RFMZ01000162.1 GCA_009927445.1 Betaproteobacteria bacterium | reverse complement strand
TAGGCATCTTAGGCCCTGGTCGATTCCGCCCCGGGCCAACAAAACCACCTTCGGGTGGTTTTTTATTTGAGTTAGCCTAAAAGTAGTTGATGGTCAGCTCACCTTAGTCCTAGCGCCTTATGTCAGTGTTTAGAGCTCTAAATCTAATGATCAGGATGACAAATCCTGTTTGACCGTATCTGCTATTAAAGTGGTCTTGTTTGGGATACCCCAGTTATGGATTGTCCTTTAAAAGGACGTTTCTTGATGGGGGATTATTAATCCATTGCGTTGGCCGATATCGTTAAAAATTTCATACTAAGTAGATGCAGTAAGTTGGTAAAGGTTACCCCTTGATATAGATTTTGTATTATCGTCATTATAGAATATCCCGCTTGAGATACGAGGATAGAGACTGCCTTAGCGACAAAAGTATTCAATAGATAGCGAGTATTTTCAACATTCTCTTGTTCTTTTAATAAAAATTATTTTAATTAAATATTCAGTAAAAAACAGAATAATAATCAATTAAATTCTGATTTATTAAGAATATAACTAACTCTATATTGAAGTTGTAAAAAGTTACAAATAATTTTTACGATTATAAAAATTGTTGGATAAGACTCAAACTTGATGATATTTAATTGCAATGCTTATTTAGGAAAATTAGAATGAAAAAACTTTTGTTGGATACATCGTTGGGGGTATTATCGGGTTCAGCCCTTGCTAGAGATAAATTAGCTTATGATGAAACTGGTTATAGGAGTCAGCGATGAAACCTATTAAACCATTTGCATATATTCGGTTTTTGAAATACTTGAATAACCTAAATCGCATTAATCCTGGCAAAAAGATAGACGTAACCGAAGAGCAACTTCTCAATAAAATCATCTTAACCGCTTCGCAAGGTGAGAGCCTATTGGTGGGTGATTTAATCTCTTTCAGTGAAATTGGTTCCCAAGCAACGCTTCATGGACGTATTAAGAATTTAGTCGCGATGGGCTATGTAAAGCTAAATGAAGATAAGTCCGATGGCCGTAAGAAGTTTGTTACGCCGACAGCTAAAGCCATAAAGAAGTATGAGCATTTATCTTCTTGTCTTGAAAAGTCATTGAGAAGTAGTTAGGCAAAATCTGACATCCTCGGCTTTGGCCGATTCTGTCCCTAGCTAACAAAATTAAATAATACCTGCTTTATGTGGGGCAAATTTTATGTTGTCTATAGATTGATGTTGGAGTTTTTGGATGAACTGTAAAGCTTGTAAATTTTTCTATATAACCTGGAACAAGATATTTCCCTATGGCTGTAAGCTGTATGAAATTAAACCAAAGACTACTCCAGACGCACAAGTTTTGGTAAATACCAATATAGCTTGCCTAGGCTATCAACCTAAAATTAATAATAGTACCTAGTGCTGGGTTTGGTTTGGCTCCATTTTTCTTGGATATCTCTATCAGGAGCCATCCCTTAACAGGATAGTTAATTTCACATCTCCGCCTTCGTTGATGTTATTTTAAATGCAAATCTTTATTTTTTAATTTAGCGTAGGCACTGAAAAATCAAAGGTCTATATTTACTCATCAGGCAATGTGTGGTGGATTCAATAATTTTCAAAATACTTAAGATACAGAAGATATGAGCAATTTCTTAGATCCAGCAATTCTCTTTTTTATATTTGGTGCTTTTGCTGGCGCTATAAAATCTAATCTAGAGATTCCTCAGCCCATAGCTAGATTTTTATCCTTATATCTCTTGATGGCTCTGGGATTGAAGGGCGGCTTTGCGCTCCAAAAATCAGGATTTACTCTTGAGATTGCTCTGGCGCTTGGTTTGGCAATATTTTTGGCAATCATAATTCCTTTAATGGGATATTTGGTTTTAAGAACCAAGCTGAATAACTACGATGCCGCCGCCATTTCGGCCACCTATGGTTCTGTTAGCGCGGTTACTTTTATTACCGCGACGCAAGCACTTGATCAAAATGGCGTCGAGTTTGGTGGGCATATGGCAGCGGCAATGGCTCTTATGGAGTCACCTGCAATTATCTTGGCAATCGTATTAGCGAATAAAGCAAGAGCATCAACAACAAATTCAAAGCAGTCAGTAGCAATGTCAAAGGTTTTTCACGAATCGCTTACGGATGGCGCACAGCTTTTATTGTTGGGCTCTATGATAGTTGGTTTGGTAAGTGGTGAAAGCGGGCAAAAAATAATGGCTCCATTTTCAATCGATTTATTCAAGGGAATGCTTGCTTTCTTTCTGCTCGATATGGGCTTGATGGCAGCTAAGAACTTTGAGGGATTAAAAGGAAAACCACCAATCACTTTTTTTTATGCGATTAGCGCTCCACTGGTACACGCTTCTATCGCATTAGGGCTTTGTAAATTGCTAGGCTTGCCAATGGGTGATACCGTTTTATTGATGGTACTTGCCGCGAGTGCGTCTTATATTGCCGTGCCAGCAGTATTAAGACACGCACTTCCTGAGGTAAATCCTGCTTTGTATATGGGGATGTCATTGGGCATTACATTCCCTTTCAATATCATCATAGGAATTCCACTTTATACCTATATTGTTGGGCTAACTTACTAGATAGGATTAGACATCCTAGGCCC
>RFMZ01000083.1 GCA_009927445.1 Betaproteobacteria bacterium | reverse complement strand
ATAAAAGCAGCATCAACTACAAATGTTGCCCCATGTAAAGCCTTTGCCGGTCCAAATACTTCACCACGAAATGAATGGGCAATCATAATGTGATCACGAACTTCTACTGTAAACATCTTAACTCCTTAAGGATATTGAATTAAACAACATAGCGCATCACTTCGCGCGCCAAGAAGATCTGTTAATCGATCGGGTAAATCGAAAAAATCAACGGCAGTTTCGAGTAAAGCGTCCAGTCTTGCATCAGTCAGCATCTTCAGAGCTATCTGCAATCTTCGACGATGAGTCCAACGGGGGCGATGAGATGAAGAGACATGGCCAACTTGACTCGACTGCAAGCGAATTTGACGACTATGAAATGCTCCTCCAAGCGGAGCTTGGACTAAATTAGCTCCATACCAACTCAACTCCAAAACGGTTGACTCATTACCCGCAGCTTCCATTGCAGTAGCCAGTCCAGCAGCACTCGCACTACAGTGAAATACGACATCGCAATCAGACGGTGCCATCTCTGGCGAAGAAAAATGAACTCCTAATAATCTTGCAATCGCTGCTCGTTTTGGGTTGATATCGACCAAAGTTACTTCAGCACCTGGTAAGTGTCCACATAAATAAGCGACTAAACAACCAACAACTCCGCCTCCAATTACCGCGATACGATCACCAGGTCCAGGCGTAGCATCCCAAACTGCATTTAAGGCTGTTTCCATATTTGCTGCCAGGACGGCACGTTCAAGGCTTACTCCCACTGGTAAGAATACGATATCTTGAGTAACAGTCTGATAGATTGTTTTATGTGGCTGAAGCGCAAAAACATGCTTACCAATCAGGTCAGATGGACCAGCCTCAACGATTCCTACATTGGAATAACCATATTGCACTGGAAATGGAAAGATACCCCCCATCCATGGGGCTGCCATGCGAGAGTATTCCGATTCTGGAACGAGTCCACGATAGACTAAGGATTCAGTTCCGCGGCTTAATGCGCCAAAAAGAGCGCGCACACGAACACATTCATTTGTCAGTGGCGCAAGAGTCTCAGCGCGTATTTCAGCTCGTCCTGGCGCAACATACCAAAGTGACTGGCTCAAGATTATATTCGGCGAATTAGCTACGTTATGCTGCACAAATTAATCCCAGATGAAAAGTAATAAAGTTCGAGTTAACCTATACTATACAAGCGTTTTGCATCGTATAAATGAGCTCGAGCGAGTAATTTGAATCCCCAAGTAAATATAGCCTCTGATTTGACCATCACAGTTAGGCGAGTGATTTTTTTTGTGCTATCCCTTGGTACTGCCCTATTGATGTTGTACCTAGTTCATCAAACTCTAGCAGTTACCATCCCAACGATAATTCGAATCACAATTCTAGGGCTATTTGCATTGACCTTACCTTGGATGGTGGTTGGATTTTGGAACGCCATTATTGGTCTTCTGATTTGCCAATGTGTTAAAGATCCTATTACTTTTATTCTTCCAAAAAACATGCAAGTCAGAGAC
The DNA here is from genome assembly GCA_009927445.1 of Betaproteobacteria bacterium. Classification (GTDB taxonomy): domain Bacteria; phylum Pseudomonadota; class Gammaproteobacteria; order Burkholderiales; family Burkholderiaceae; genus Polynucleobacter. Next base: position 4,305 of record RFMZ01000083.1, on the reverse strand, counting down.
ACTTTACCAATAACTTCCTCTACAGCTATATTGCTTTGTATTCGAAATGAATCGCCAGCGCGATTGCTTCGCAATCTTCAGGCAATGCTTGAGGATATATCGCAGGATCAGCTTGGTTCATTTTTTCATGTGTATGTACTAAGTGACACCAATGAAGTCAGTATTGCTGAAGAGGAGAGAGCTTCATTTGAAGAAATGCGGAAAAACTGGAGTCCGCAAATTCAAATTACTTATCGTTGCCGTGAGGATAATACTGGCTTCAAAGCAGGTAACATTGCAGATTTTTGCCAGCGCTGGGGTAAGGATTACGATTTTGCATTAGTGCTTGATGCGGATAGTTTTATGGCGAGTAGCGCCATCACTCGACTCGTACGTATGATGCAAGCAAATCCCCGTCTAGGAATTCTGCAAGGCCTTGTAATTGGCCTTCCATCAACTAGTCCATTTACACGACTATTTCAGTATGGCATGCGCCTTGGTATGCGCTCTTACACCATGGGCTCTGCCTGGTGGCAAGCGGATTGCGGGCCATACTGGGGGCACAATGCATTGATTCGGCTACATCCATTCATAAAGTTCTGTGATTTACCAGTTTTAAAAAATAGCTCTGGTACACCCTATTCGATTTTGAGTCATGACTTAGTTGAAGCTGTCCTCATGAGACGTGCTGGCTATGAAGTCCGAATTTATCCCCAAGAAGATCTCAGTTGGGAAGAAAATCCTTCTACCTTAACTGAATATATTCGTCGCGACTTACGCTGGTGTGAGGGAAATTTACAATATCGGAATTTACTTACTCTACCCAATCTGCGCTTAGTGAATCGTTATCAGTTGGTGCTTGCAATCACTATGTTTTTGGGTTCTCCTGCATGGATTTTCTTAATTTTTTTTTGTACTATTGCTTACGGCCTAAGTGTTAATCCATCGGCTTTAGTAAATATTGATTACTTGTCAAATTTGCTGATAGTGACGCTGCTCATGTGGTATTTACCAAAAATTACTGGCGCAATCGATGTTCTATTACAGACCTCGAAAAGTAAACTCTTTGGTGGTCGCTGGCGTTTCTGTATCAACTTAGTACTAGAGATGGTTTTTTCTTTATTAATGACCCCAATTACTTGGTTGAATCATACAATTTTTATACTAGGACTAGTTTTTGGAAAAAAAGGGGGGTGGTCTGGGCAAACACGCGATGACCATTCTATTTCTGTAGCTCAGGCTGTGCATCAATTTTGGCCGCATACTATCCTTGGCCTTGGACTCTCTAGTCTGTTGTATTTCAAACACCCAGAAGCCCTTCCTTATGGAATACTTTTTTTCGGGGGCCTCCTATTTTCAATTCCACTCGTTGTCATAACATCACAGCCTTGGCTTGGGCGCTTTATGATACGTAATCGGCTTTTATCCTTACCAGAAGAAACCATTCCTGCTAAAGAATTACTACCTTTACAACTTAGTGCTCTTCAAGTCAGCGAAAACACTCTACACAATACCTAATGGGATTTTTACACCTCTACTATCGAGTAGTCAAATTACTAGGATCTGATCAGCGTCTCGGATGGGTGTTATCGTTTGCAAATGTTTCGCTGGCCTGTGTACTTTTTGCTGAGCCTATCATATTTGGTCGGGTAATAGATGCCCTATCGCGTTCATCTAATTTACCAAGATTCGAAATATGGAGTGTAGTTTGGCCTTTATTAGTTATCTGGATTGGCTTTGGTCTTTTTACCATCGTATGCTCTACTGCCGTAGCCTTATTTTCAGATCAATTAGCCCACCGTAGGCGACATTTCGCATTAGGGGAATACGTTGAACATGTGCTTCATTTACCCTTAGCCCAACAGACAAAAACGCATTCTGGAAGGCTGATGAAAATTATGCTTCAAGGCACTGATACTCTCTGGTGGCTTTGGTTGAGTTTTTTTCGCGAGCACTTAGCTGCGATGATCTCGCTAATCATTCTAATTCCGATTGCACTTTATATTAATTGGCGGCTTGCGCTTGTTCTTATCGTATTGTGTCTAGTTTTTAGTTATTTAACGCATTTTGTTTTGCGTAAAACCCAAGGCCTTCAACAGCAAATCGAAAGTCATCATTCTGATCTCGCTGAACTCACCTCGGATACGCTTAGTAATATTGCATTAATCCAGAGTTTTTCTCGTATACAGATCGAATTAAATTCATTACATCAAATTAGTCAACGCGTTTTAATGGCGCAATTTCCCGTCTTGTCATGGTGGGCGGTAGTGACTGTACTATGTCGAACTACAATCACGATTAGCATTTTATGCATCATCGTTCTTGGAGTATGGCTGTTCACCCAATCGCTAATCACTATTGGTGAAATCGTTACCTTTGTAGCCTTTGCTGGCATCATATTTAGTCGTCTTGAGCAGGTAGTAGGATTCGCAAACAAGCTATCAACAGATGCGCCACGATTAAAAGAATTTTTTGATGTGCTTGATACTGCTCCAGCAATTAAAGATAGTCCAAATGCAATCGATCCCGGAAGATCTAAAGGCTTAGTTGAGTTTCATCAAGTTTGTTTTTCCTACAATCGGCAGCAATTGGCTTTAGATCAATTGAGTTTTGTAGTCAAGCCAGGGCAAACTCTTGCGTTAGTAGGTGCCTCGGGAGCAGGTAAATCTTCGGCACTTAGCCTTCTCTACCGGGCCTTTGATCCTCAGTCCGGATCTATAAAGATTGATGGACTAGATATTCGACAATTTCAGCTTACAGCTTTAAGGCGTAATATTGGAGTTGTCTTTCAAGAGCCGCTATTGTTTAACCGCTCGATTGCAGATAATCTCCGAATTGGTTGTCCACATGCAAGTGATGAAGAATTACGCGCTGCATGTGTTCGCGCTCAAGCACTCGATTTTATAGAACAGCAATCCGACGGCTTTAATACTATTATTGGTGAGCGTGGCCGGACTCTTTCAGGAGGCGAACGTCAGCGCTTATCCATTGCTCGCATTCTGCTAAAGGATGCGCCTATCTTAATTTTGGATGAGGCCACCAGTGCCCTAGATACGCTAACCGAAGCAAGCCTAATAGCCGCTCTAAAAGAAGTGATGCAATCCCGCAGTACTTTGGTGATTGCCCACCGATTGAGCACTATTCGTGAGGCAAATCATATTTTAGTTATGGATGCAGGACAGGTTGTTGAATCAGGTAGCTTTGAGGAACTATATCAACAGGGTGGCCGATTTACTAAAATTATGCAGCAGCAATATAGCCTGTCAAATCTTTAGAATTAGTTTGCCAATCATATTTAATAAATGGATGACTCATGAATGAATTTTCAGCCCAATGGCTTGGGTTACGAGAACCTGTAGACCATCGATCACGCAATCAAGATCTTCAAGCGCAAGTAATTGATTACCTTACGCAGATGAAAACCGTTTATCCCGGCATAGTGCGTTTAACCGATTTAGGCTCTGGAACTGGCTCTAATCTGCGAGCACTTGCTCCCCAACTAAGTTCGATGCAGCACTGGACTTTAATCGATTATGATATCGCGCTCTTACATACTGCTCGCGCCACCCTTCTTGCTTGGGCTGATAGTGAAATAAATACCAGCATACTAGGAATTACAGTTGATCCTTCAACGCAAATTAAACCCCTATCTATTATCAAACAGAATAAAACAATCATTATTGAGTTTAAATGCGTAGATTTATACAATGATTATCAAGTTATTCTAGATGAACCTGCTGATATCATTACTGCTGCAGCTTTCTTTGACTTAGTAGCAGAGTCTTGGCTTAAAGAATTCTGTACCCATTTATCTAAACCTCTTTATACAGTGTTGACCTATGATGGCACGGAAAAATGGAGCCCTCCTAACATCATTGATATTGATATTTTAAAAGCTTTTCATCAACATCAAATCATCGATAAGGGTTTTGGTCCTGCCATAGGACCAGCTGCAATAGTCCACATGCAATCAATTCTGCGAGATCATCATTTTAATACAGTGTGTGCTGCTAGTCCATGGACAATGGATCATCACGATGGGGATTTAATTGAACAATTAGCAATCGGTACTGCAAGAGCCGTTAGAGAAATAGGCACCATCCCTAGACATATAGTGGAGCAGTGGGAGCAAAGTAGACGCCATGCTAACAACTGCGAAATCGGGCACATGGATCTATTTGCTTACAAATTATAAATATGAGCTTTTTACCTAAAAATATTGCTCTAACTTAATTTTTAGTACCAATAAAAATGAGAGATACGTTTGATGATATATCTCTAAAAGTAGTAAAAAATACCCGAAGGTTAACTCTAATAGTTTTATAT
>RFMZ01000036.1 GCA_009927445.1 Betaproteobacteria bacterium | reverse complement strand
CTGGGTGAGACGCTACAGATGCTTTCGCGTGTGGGGTATGCAACCGAGCAACGCGGACCTAGCCCAAGACGAGGTCTGGAGTCTATGCTGCGCACATGAGCAGTTGAGTGGTGAATCTAGGTTTGTCTGCAGAATCAAAATTTCTGGTTTTTGTATCTTAAGGTTGTCCTTCAAAAGGAAGACTGACCACCAACTGTCGTGTTAAACGACACCTGATCTCCACTTCAACCCACGAGCACGGTAACCCGCAGAAATCAAACCTGAATAAACGATTTGTGCGTGTCCGATCTTTCTATAAAACACTCACTTCACTTAGTTGTTCTATTGCTAATTGACCAAATAGAATTTTCGATTAACCATTTGCCGTTATTCGATTTTTTGAAAACTACAGTTTGATAACCGTTATCAATATGTGCCTTTACATCTCCTTCTTTATAGGTAAGAGTAACTGGGAATACAGCGTAAGCAACGCCCTTATCTTGCTCAATATAAGCTGGATCCTTGATATCTATTTTGTATTCTGAAAGTTTGAGTTTTGTTATCACGTCTTTAAAATCTTTAACGTATCTAGCTGCTACGTTCTTACCTTTCCAAACGAAGGGTGGGAATTCATCGACAATATTAATATCTGGTGTAGTGGTCGCTAAGAATGTATTTAAATTGTTTTCAAATACTGAAATTTGATTGGCTAAGATGACTTCTTTAAGTTCACTTTTTGATGTCTGCAGCAAATGAATGTGATGAGATTACTGCTAGCAAAGCAATCAGGATCAGGCGAATTTTGATCATTAAATTTCTCCATCAAGTTGTAATGAATCAGTAGAAGCTCTAAATTGGATCCTTGATGTAGTGTTAAACCCTTGGTGACTATCACGCAGGACTTGTAAATAGTAAAGAAGAGGTTAGCAACGCGGTCCACCCAGTCTTAATTTATTTGAGCAGCAGCTTGATCAACCCAAGCCGTGAACTGTCGTGTAAACGACACTTCTTACACACTTCCCCCA
>RFMZ01000175.1 GCA_009927445.1 Betaproteobacteria bacterium | reverse complement strand
CCTAGTAAATCTGAAGTAGCTGGCCCGTTTCCTTTGTATGGGACATGATTCAAATCAATCCCCGCGCGTGTTTTCAAAAGTTCTAAAGCTAGGTGGGCTCCTGTTCCAACCCCGCCTGAAGCAAAATTGATTTTGCCTGGGCGAGCCTTAGCTAGTGCTAAGAATTCGGCCATATTTTTTGCGGGAACAGAAGGGTTGGTGACAAGAACCATGGGCGACCATGCCGCACGAATAACAGGACTGAAATCCTTGCGGCGTCGTAGCTAAGTCGAGCGGGCATAAGGCTTTCGTTGATGGCTAAATCTGGGGCAACTAGTAGTAATGTGTAACCATCGGCAGGAGCCCGGGCAACTATGTTTGTTCCAATGGTGCTTCCACCACCTCCTTTATTGTCAACAATGACGTTTTGTCCAAGTCGAGGTTGAAGTTGACTAGCCAACAAGCGTCCCAGAATATCTGTAAAACCGCCAGGTGGATAAGGCACAACCAATCGTATTGGTTTATCAGGGTAAGTCGCTTGGCTAAAGCTTAATGAAAAGGAGCCTAAAGCAAGTAAAGTAAAAACGGCACGAAGAAAAAAACGAAGCATTACTTCTCCTCAATTTAAAAGTCTAAAACCAAAACTGTATCGAGTATCACAACAGCACCCTCTCTAGAGGCTTGAAAATTTAAAGATCAAGTTGTCTTTTTTGTGCAGAGCCTGATTCTCTAAACTGCGATAGTGGCGGCATCAAATAGCGCCGCAAGTCACTGAGATCAGCAGCCGGATCTGCAGCAATGGGGCGCGTGCCAGCAATAGTCACACGCTCCATAAGGCGGCGTTGTGGATAGTAATCATGCAGAGCAGAGTGTTGGACATTACGGTTATCCCAAAAAACGACCATATTAGGTTCCCAGCAATGACGGTACTGGTATTCATGGACTAGGTCTTGCGATAGAGCATTTCTAGGATCATTCTGCTTTCATCCTCGGCCATCCCTTTGATATAGAGAGTAAATTGCGGATTTACAAAGATGACCTTCTTGCCAGTGACCGGATGAACCGAGACTACCGGATGAGTCGTAGAGGGGTATCGATCTTCAAAATGGCGTAATTTTGCGATACCTGCAGCGTCCGATGGGAAAAGACTACGAAACGGTTTGAAATCATGCACGGCTTCTAGGCCGGACAAAAATCGCTGCCAACGGTCTGATAGGCCCTCATAAACAGCTGACATACTGGCAAAAGCTGTGTTACCGCCAGTTTCAGGAATGATTTTGGAGCACAAGGCTGTTCCCATAGGTGGGGCTTCCCGAAATGTTTCGTCCGTATGCCAGATGTCTGTTGGTGCTGGTGGATTGCCTTCCTTGTTGTCGTAGACGATTAATTCAGGGGCATCTGCGCTGCTGGTAGAAAAAGGGTGCACGCTGAGATCACCGAAATACCGTCCGAAGCGTTTCAAGTCCTCTGATGAAATGGTCTGATTAGGAAATATTAAGACGCCGTGATTTGCATGCGCAAGTTTGAGTTCGTCCACGGTTTTATTAGAAAGCGGTTGCGTAAGATCGATGCCGCTTACTCGGGCACCCAGAAATACGCCTACTCTTTGTATTTTTAAACTATCACTTATAGCGAAACTGTTTGCTTGATTCAAGTCAGATGCCATAACCAATAACTCCCTTTTGATAAGCCGCTTGAGCGGTGTAATTAGAACTTTAGGAGCTAATACACAAATAAGATAATGATCTTTCATAGATCATACTATTCCTTCTGTCTATAGTATTCAGTGTCTATTCCATCCGCATTAAACTCTTCAAAGTATGCCAATATTTAATGAAATTAAGTTCAGCTAAAACATCTACGTGTTAATAACTAATGAAACCGAACATCATCTTCATCGTCTCTGACGATCTCGGCTACGCAGACCTAGGTTGTTATGGCGGCAGAGCGGCTGAGTTTGGTCTGGTCTCACCTCATATTGACGCACTAGCCGCTGGCGGCATGAGGTTCACTGAGGGGTACTCAAATTCCCCAGTTTGCTCACCGACTCGATTTGCCCTGATGACCATGCGTTACCAATACAGACTGCGCGGCGGTTTGGAAGAGCCGATAAATAGCAAGAGTAAGGGGAGTACCTCACTGGGGCTACCTACAAATATTCCTACGTTGCCTTCACTATTGCGCGAAGCTGGCTACACAACAGCTCTTATAGGAAAGTGGCACCTTGGCTATCCACCAACCTTTGGTCCGCTTCGATCTGGTTACGATGAGTTTTTTGGAATCATGGCAGGTGGTGTGGACTACTTTACGCATTGTTCTAGTAAAGGGGACCATGACCTGTACATGGGTGAAAACTCTCACCGCGAAGTTGGCTATTTAACTGACGTACTTTCTAAGCGTGCGGTCGAATACGTGCAACAAAATGCGCAGCAAAGTAAAGCTGGTAAGCCTTTTTTTCTGAGTCTTCACTACACTGCGCCTCACTGGCCTTGGGAGACACGAGACGATGCGAATATCGCACCTGATGTAGCAAGCAATCTTTTTCATTTGGACGGTGGCAACATCCACAGCTACCGCCGCATGATCCATCATATGGATGAAGGGATTGGCAACTTAGTAGATGCGCTTCGTTCACAAGGATTGTTGGATAACTCGCTGATTGTTTTTACAAGCGATAACGGAGGTGAGCGTTATTCAGATAACTGGCCATTGGTTGGCGGAAAAATGGATTTGACCGAGGGCGGAATTCGTGTGCCTTGGATTGCCCACTGGCCTAACGTTATTCCTGCTGGTTCTACTAGCCAACAACAATGTATGACTATGGATTGGTCTGCAACGATGTTGGCAATTGGCGGTGGTAGCCCGCACCCAGATTTTCCTATTGATGGCGTCTCAATTGCCGATGTCTCAGTGACCCAGCTCATCAATTCGAGCGTAATCTGTATTGGCGGATGAATCATCGCCACCAGCGCGCTCTTCGCAAAGGTAAGTGGAAATATCTTAAGGTCGACGAACATGAATACCTGTTTGATATTACGGCCGATGCTAGAGAGAGGGCTAACTTAGCTCATCGAAATCCAGAACTTTTTAATTTACTGCGTGAGGAATGGCTTGCTTGGAACAAGACTGTTCCTGCTATCCCTGAGGATGCAACAGTAAGCCTAGGTTTTTCACAAAAAGATATGCCGCAGAGATAATTTAAATTCAAAAAATCGTTTACTTAATTCAATATGGCTGGTAAGGCTGAAGATTTTCAACAAACCTAATTTATTGAGGCTTAAACCCTGATTCTCTAATGGGAGGGCCCCATTTATCTAGATCACTTTTTAAAATTTGACCTAATTTTTCTGGTCCGTAGCCAGTTGGCTCCAATTCCATGTCAATCAACTTTTTCTTTATTACGGGATCATTGATAGCGTCTATTGCTGCTTTTGCCAAGTTGTTAATTATTACGTTTGGGGTTCCAGCCGGCGCAAACAAGGCGTACCAAGGCATTGCTACTAAGTCGTAACCTTGTTCTTTAAAAGTAGGAACGTTTGGGAAGCTGTTACTACGCTTTTCACCGGCAACGGCGATAAGTTTTGCTTTCTTTCCATCAACTAATGACTGAATATCAGCGGCTACTGTTGAAAGTGCTGATATCTCACCAGCAGCTAGAGCTTGCATGGCTGGAGCAGTGCCTCTGTAGGGAACGTGTTCTAAATTAATGCCAGCAGTCTTTGCAAACATCACTGCCATAAAGTGAGGAAGAGAGCCAGAGGCTGCAGAGCCATAAAAACCGTTTTGACTAGGGTTGGACTTAACCCAATTCACATAGTCTTTAAGATTATCTGCAGGTACTTTATTGGCTAAACCAAGACCAATTTGAAAGTTGCTTAAATGGGCTATAGGGGCAAAATCTTTTATGGGATCGTATTTAATTTGTCCAGCGTAGCTATGAGGAAATATGGACATCGTTGCCACAGGGGTCATCATTAAAGTGTTTCCATCTGGAGCAGCAGCCTTGACGGCGAGGTTACTTAACTGGCCAGCAGCTCCAGCTCGATTCTCCACAAATACAGGAAGATTCAAATTCTTAGACATTGCTTCAGCCAAAATTCTGGTGAGCAAATCTGATGTTGCACCTGGGGGATAACCCACTATGATTTTGATAGGACCAGTTTGAGCCCAAATAAGGGGGCTCTGAATGCTAAGCAAAATAATTGATAGAAATTTAAACAATAAACTTTTATTCATTTGAAACTCCGCGACGGTTAAAAGTGGTTCTTTCGGAGTAAGCATAAACGACAATCAGTTTCAAGCTTGATTTCTGCAAAAGATAAGGCTGTTGACACAACCACTTGTAACTCGCATGCTATTTGAAGACGGATACAAAATATCTTGGTTTGTATTGGCGTTTTTCACTTCGTGCGTTAAGCTGGAACCTTTAATAAAGTTGCAGTGGTTTAAGCCACCTTAAAAATATGGACAAAATCGGATTTATAGGCCTTGGCCGTATGGGGCGCCCCATGGCGATCAATTTATTTTCAAAAGGCTTTGATGTGATGGCCTGGGACATCCGGCCAGAAGTGACTCAATCACTGGTTAA
>RFMZ01000150.1 GCA_009927445.1 Betaproteobacteria bacterium | reverse complement strand
TTTTTATTCTTTAGGGGCTTATGTATCAGCTACGGTTGTGGGTCTATGGTTTAGGTATGGTTTTGATCCATACCTGTCATATTTAGCACTTTTTATAGCTGCTCTTCTTGCTGGTTTTGTAGTTGGCCCGCCTATCGAGCGGTTTTTATTGCGTTACCAATATGACAAAGATGAGGTGGTCATCTTGCTGATCACCTATGGATTATTTTTAATATTAGAAGACGTAATTAAATTGATATGGGGAGTAGATCCGTATTTTGTTTCAGAACCATACGAGTTACTAGGCAACTTTGAGTTTGCATCTATGACTTATCCCAGTTATTACATTCTCATGGTTGTATTGGCTTTGTTGGTTGGTCTTACCCTGATGTTTGTACTTAAGAAGACCCAATTTGGCCGTATGCTCATTAGTGTCATACACGACCGAGAAATAAGTTCCGCTATGGGAATCAATGTTGGGAAAATTTTTATACTTACTTTCGGTGCTGGATGTTCGTTAGCTGCGCTTGCTGGAGCTTTTACTGCTCCCACTATTTCAGTGACTCCCGGACTAGGTGTTGAAGTAATTGTTTTGTCTTTTGCGGTAGTGGTTACTGGTGGATTAGGAAGTATGGCGGGGGTAGCGTTGGCGTCCATCATCATGGGCCTGGTGAGAGCATTTTGTATTCACTTTGCTCCAGAGCTAGAACTGTTCGTTATTTTTAGCGTAATGGCCTTGGTTTTGTCATTTCGACCGAGAGGTTTGTTTAGCTTGGCAGAGTCTCGCAAGATATGACAGAACAGATCTCATTGAAAAAGCTGACGCTACTTGCTCTACCCCTTTTGGTAGCAAGTCCGTGGATGCCACAGTGGATGCTTTTTATGGTGACTATTGCAATGGCTAATGGACTAGTCGGGCTTGGTTTGATGCTTTTTTTGCGCGCTGGACTTGTTCTTTCGGGCAAGCCTTATATTTTTGTGTAGGAGCCTACACAACTGGGCTGATAAGTCACTTTTTTAAATTTAATGAGGTTCTTATCCTTCTTCTTTTCAGTGCACTCGTATCTGGAATATTAGCGTTTGCTTTGGGATTCTTACTAGCCAAATACAGGGCTATCTTTTTTGGATTGTTATCACTTGCATTTTCTATGATTTTGTATGGCTTATTAGCCAAATCAGAGGCTCTAGGATCTACGGATGGCTTTAATATTCCCGCAGTAACTTTAATGGGTTGGTTGCCACCTAGTGATTTGGTACGCGTAAGTATTTTGTGGGTAGCTTTTATAACTGTAGGTATTTGTTTGATCTTTATCAATGGCCTGATAAGAAGCCCACGTGGACTCTTGTTGACCGCAATAAGAGACAATGAAATAAGAACAGAGTACATGGGCGGATCTGCCCGCAAAACGATCCATTTAATCTATGTAATCGCGGGTGTCCTAGCCGGTCTTGGTGGTGCAATTGCTGCAATTGCAGTGGGACACATAGACCCGACCATGGCATTTTGGACAACCTCTGGAGAATTTATTTTCATCACTATTCTTGGAGGTATTGGCAGCGTACTGGCTCCATTTCTTGGTGCTTTAGTATTTGGAGTTATTCATACATTAGCTTTTTCAAACTCACCCAATACTTGGCAACTTCTTATTGGAAGCACTCTTATTTTTGTGATACTACTTTTGCCAGACGGCTTATGGTCATTAACCAGTAAGTTTAAAAGAGTCAAATAATGAGTAATCCAACCCTGTTAAAAGTCAGTGGGGTAAATAAGACATTCGGTGCTGTAACTGCGGCTTCAGATATAAATGTTTCTGTGCTGAAAGGTGAATGTATTGGTTTAATTGGTACCAATGGTGCAGGAAAAACTACTTTTGTAAATTTGGTGACAGGCTATTTAAAGCCTGACACTGGTTATTTTGTATGAAGGCAATGATATTACTTCATTGCCTTCAAGAGAAATTACGCGCTTAGGTATCTGTCGATCGTTTCAAATACCTCAGCTTTACAACACATTAACTGCTCTTGAAAATATAGAAGTCAGTTATGGAATAGTTTCTCTATCAGCTCATAAAGAAAGCCTGTTTACAAAAACCGAATCCATGATTCCTGGGTACGGGAAAAATATTCGTCAATTGGCAGAAGAGTCTCTTGAACGCTTTGGCTTGACTGCGTACCGAGATAAATTAACACGCGTCCTACCAGGGGGAGTCCGTAAATTACTTGATATTGCAATGGCAATGGCGGTTAAACCAAAAATCTTGATGCTTGATGAACCTACTAGCGGTGTATCTACAGAGGAAAAATTTGACATCATGCAAATGGTTATGAAAGCTATTCGAAAAGACGGGACAACTGTTTTATTTGTTGAGCACGATATGGAAATTGTTTCTCAGCATGCTGAGAGAGTGCTTGCTTTTTATGATGGGGAAATCATTGCTGATGATGTTCCAGAGGTTGCGCTTAATGACGCAAAAGTTTTGAAATATATAGTGGGTGATAAGCACTCGTCTTCAGTCCCGACTGGAAAACAGCATGCTTAAAGTTTCCAATCTGAACGTTTCTATTCAATCTGTGGCAATTTTGAGAGATTTGTCCCTTGAAATACCAAATTCCACAATGGCTAGTTTAGTCGGACGCAATGGTGCAGGAAAAACCACTTTACTCAAAAGCATCATGGGACTACTCAGTGCTTCTTCAGGAAAAATTGTATTTGATGAACATGACTTGATCGCTCAGCCAACTCATTTGCGGAGTGGTTTAGGAATTGGTTATATGCCTGAAGATAGACGACTTATCCCAGATTTGACTGTAGAAGAAAATATCTTAGTCCCAGTTTGGGCTAATAAGAACCCAGCACCTTTGTCACGGTTGGAGTATGTCTATGACCTGATACCTGAGTTAAAAGGCTTTTCAAAAAGACGCGGACAACAACTATCTGGCGGTCAGCAAAAATTAGTCGCCTTAGGAAGAGCATTGATGATAGGGACTAATTTGTTATTGTTAGATGAGCCATTTGAAGGCGTTGCTCCGGCGTTGGCTCAACGCTTAGCGGAAGTAATCTCTCAACTTAAAGCTGAAGGCATGTCTGTTCTATTTTCAGAGTCAGATCTTCAATACTCTGAAAAATTAGTTCAGAATATTTTCGTAATTGATCGTGGAATTCTGAGTCACAAAAAATCTAACTAAAAGCCTTAATAATCCGGCATTTTTTCAAAGCAATTTGAATTTTCAAGATCTCAGATTCAGATATTTTCATTAAGGGCGGCCTCACTACAGCTCTTGGAATCTTACCCATGATCACTAGTGCTTCTTTCATGCGGTTATGCATATCAACCCATGGGTTAGCGTAAAACACATCTGCTGTAAAAGCAATTCGCTTATGCAATTTTTTTGCTGAAGCCAAGTCGTTTTTTTCAACAGCTTGAAATAATTGAGACTGAAGATCTGCTATCACAGAGCCACTTCCTGATAGCAATCCATTGCATCCAAGAACCAATGAGCTTAAGAGCCAAGCACTATGTGTTGATAAAACATTGACCGGTTGTTCACGTGATTGGAGAAGTTCGATGTGTTTGTTGTGAATGTGGGGGTTAGAAATCCAATCTTTGATGGCTCGTACTTGAGGAACTTTATCCAACAGTTCAATTAAGGTTTCTAGTGAATAACTTTGGGGCGAAGTGCTTGCATATTGAAAAGCTATCAATGGGAGTTCGCTGGCATTTGCTATTCTTTTGAAATGGTCAATTACCATTTCTGGCCGATGCCCCATAGTAAATGGCCCTGGAGGAAAGACAAGTAAGGCGGATGCACCTCCTTGGGCTGCAGCGGTAGCTAATCGTTCAGCTTCCAAGCTACCCTCAGCATAAATACCATTAATGATGGGCATCTTTGCGCCGACTTCATCTCGAGCAATTGCCAAATTCTTTGTTGCTCTTCAAAAGTACAGAGGCAACTTCTGTCGAATGCGCATTAATTGTGATGGCAGAGACGCCTGCGACTGACACTACATCTCTAAGATGCGACCGAAAAGAAATCTCATCTATGGAGAAGTCTTCGTGAAATGGCAAGATAACAGCTGGAATAACACCGTGTGGGATGAACTTAGGGTAGGGATTTTTATTCATAAGAGATTCCATAAAACGTTAATTGAAAAGATGCATAAGCAATTTTTGAACCCAATTTTTAAAAAAATAAGTTATTTATTTATCTGTGTTAGCAGTGGAGCACCGGCTATAAATGCTTCATAATTTTCAATAAATCGAACAACAGATGCGTGAATTGCTTGTGGAGATATACCTCCAACATGAGGGGTCAGAATAGCATTTTCAAATTCAAGCAATGCAGTCGGAGGCGTTGGTTCAAATTCATAAACATCTAGGGCGGCAGCCCATATACGCTTTTCTTTTAAAGCAGTTGCAACTGCGTTTGTATCGACCAAAGTCCCACGAGCAATGTTGACAAGTACGCCATCAGGTCCAAGAGCATTCAGGACCTGCTCATTCACAATATGATAAGTTTCTTTGCCACCAGGTGCAGCAATAATTAAATAATCGCACCACTGTGCAAGACTTGTTATGTTTTCAAACCATTTATAGCCAATTTGGTAATTACGCGAACGACTGTTGTATCCGATTTCCATATCGAATCCTAGTGCGCGCTTTGCAATTTCTTTTCCTACATCGCCAAGACCAAAAATACCCATTTTTCTTCCTGAAACATGAGGTGGTCGGGGAATGTCATCTCGCCAAAGTCCATGTCGTACGCCATTATTTAAGAACGTTATTCTTCTAATAGCCGCCAGTAAAATGGCCATAGCGTGATCGGCTACAGCCTTATGATTAGTTCCTGCAGCGTTGCATACAGGAATACCGCGTGACTTAGCGTAGTCAACTGCAACATTTTCAAAGCCAACGCCTAGAGTACATATCAACTCAAGGTTAGGCATCCCGTCTATTTCTGCTGGAAGCAACCCATTAGTGCCATTCGTTAAAACAAATCTAATATCTCTCCCTCGTAAGTTGATTTGTGTTTGACCGTTAGATCTGTCATTTCCAAGCCCCTCGTTAGGCGAATAAAGAAGCTCGAAGCGTTCAGAAACAAGAACACGATGCTCTTGTGACAAATAAACCAAAACAAGTAAAGTTGGTTTCATGCGGTTTGCGTATTACTTTTAGTTTCTAAATTTAGTAACACTCAAATTAATTGGCAGTAGCGCCTGCCATTTTTATCAAAATTCCCCACTTTTCAATTTCAGAAGACATTATTTTTTTAAATTCTTCTGAAGAGTTCCCAACTGGAATAGAGCCTTGCTCTATAAGTTTATTTCTAAAGGAGGGATCTTGTAATACTGTCTTTAGGGCTGTATTGAGCTTATTTACTATATCGGTAGGTGTAGCTGCAGGTGCAAAAATGCCATTCCATAATTCAATTTCATAGCCAGGTAATTTTTCAGAAACGGTGGGAATATTGGGAAGTCGCGCCGATCGAGTTTTTGTAGTCACTGCTAAAGGACGAAGTTTTCCGTTTTCAAGGAAGCCCAATACTTCAACTAAAGGGGCAAATACTGCCTGAATTTGACCACCCATAAGATCATTGTTGGCGAGTGAGCCCCCTTTGTAAGGTACATGAACCATTTCTCCGCTAGTCATTTTGTTGAAAAGAACACCAGCTAGGTGATTAGATGCACCTGCACCAGAGGATCCATAGTTAATTTGTATTTTTTTATCTTTCACTATCTCAATAAATTTATCTAGTGTTTTAGCTTGGAAATCGCTATTGACCATCAATACATTTGGGATTAGGGCAATTTGTGATACCGGAGTTAAATCTTTCTGTGGGTTGAAACCCATATCTTTATAGAGTGTTACGTTTGCAGTCATTGTGCTGGTATTCAACATAATCGTGTAACCATCGGGAGCAGCTCGAGATACATAGGCTCCAGCAATGTTGCCTGCTGCACCTGCTTTATTGTCTACAACCACGCTTTGCCCAAGAACGACTGTTAATTTTTCTGCAAGCATTCTTGCAGTGATATCAGTACTGCCGCCTGCAGCAAAAGGGAC
>RFMZ01000006.1 GCA_009927445.1 Betaproteobacteria bacterium | reverse complement strand
ACGTTCTGGTTTGAGCAGTGCAACTGAAATCATTTCAGCAGTAATGCCAGTTGGCCAGGTTTCCGATTCTTTGTATTTGCGACTCAAAGAAGCCTCAGATCCCTGGCGAACCAATTCATTGCGCTCGACACCTTGTAGCTTCCAAGTGTTTTCAGTTGTCACCACGCCTGACTTTGCTTTGGTCAGTGCTACCCATTGCCCGTCTTTGTTAAATTCAAAAATGCGAATAACGCTAGGTTGCCCCTCTGGTGTGAGAGTTGCAACATTCACTGCATAGCTACGATCATCTTGCTTTTCACGTAACCATGCCCCTGTTTTGCCGACAGTAATCTCTTTGAGGTATTTGGATTTCAGCATTTGGCCAAATTGGTCGCTCACTGGGGAGAGGTAGTCTCCGACAGCAAAAGTTAGCAAAACAAACACAAATCCCAGACCCAGCAAGTTTTTCAGTGCCATGCTAGGCGCTAAGCCACTGGTGCGCAAAATGGTGAATTCAGAGCTTTGGGCGAACCGAGCCATGACAAAAATTGTTCCAATCAAAACGGTAATAGGCAGAAGTTCGTAAAGATGACTCGGAATCATGGAAGCAACAAACACCAGTGCATGTCTGAGTTGGTAGACGCCTTGGTTACCACCTATGCGCTGAATTTCGTCTACAAAATCGAAAAAGAAAAGCAAGGCCAAAAAGCCAAATGTTACGAACGCAACTGCATTGATAATTTCTCCAAAAATAAGGCGTCTAAAGGTCTTCATGCGACCTTTCCAATGTGCGGGAAATCAGTTCTAAACATGTCTTTGAGGTAAGCTGAATGGAATAACATCAGGGCATTAGAAAGACGTAATTATGAACTTTGAACTCAAGACCCTAGATTTGAAAGCTGCGGCTGGATTTAATACCGATGCTGTGGTGGTACTTTTACCGGACCACTTTAAACCCGGGCGTGATTCAATTTCGCAATTGGTCACCAAAGCGCGCGCCAATGCAGACCTAGACGACTCAGTTGGCAAGCTGTTGTCGATTTGGCATGCCGAGGGTGTGAAAGCCCCGCGTTTGATTTTGGTGAGCACTGGAGAAGGTTCTGCGCGCTCTGTTCGAACTGCAACCGCTGCGGCGGTAGCTGCCTTGAAGTCGGTGAATCCAAAATCGATTGCCGTATGCATGCCCGATGGCACACAACAGCGCGTGCATGCCTTGGTGCAAGCAGTCTGTGACGCTAGTTATGTGTTCACCACTACCAAACCGTCTGCCATAGCATCATTGCTAAAACGCGTGACGGTGGGGTTGCCAACGCCTGAAAAAGTGAAAACTGTAAAAGTTGCATTCACCACAGCAACGGCTTTGGCCCAAGGTGTAGCGCTTGCCAAAGAGTGGGGTAACCGTCCTGCTAACCACGCAACGCCTACTATGTTGGCGCGTGCTGCACAAAGTTTGGCTAAAAAATTACGCATCAAATGCCAAGTGCTTGGGCCCAAAGAGGTCGAAAAACTCGGCATGGGTTCTTTCGCCGCAGTTGCACAAGGTTCTAGCGAGCCTTTGCGCTTTATTGTTTTGCAATATGCAGGTGCTGCAAAAACCGTAGCCCCTACCGTGATTATTGGCAAGGGCAT
>RFMZ01000131.1 GCA_009927445.1 Betaproteobacteria bacterium | reverse complement strand
AGGCAAGTTCGCCGAGTTTACGCAGGTAACAAAATACAAGACAAGGAAATAACCAGTGATATGGCATATGGATTACGCTGGATTGCCAAAGAAAGAACGGTCGACAGTTACATTTTTGTAAATGAAAAGGGTGAGAGAGTTGGTACGTCAACAAAAGCGACAGACTTTGACGCAAGAACACGCCCTTGGTTTAAAGAGGCCGTAGCAAAGAAGAAAACAACCATAACTGATCCGTATATTTTTTCCACTACCGGACTCCCTGGGGTTACTGTTTCAACGCCCTTCTTTAGTAAGAGTGAAATAGCAGGGGTGGTTGCGGCAGATATTTCCTTGGACACGATATCAAAATTTCTCACGTCGCAGTCGATCAGCGCTAACTCACTCTCCATTATTTATGATTCCTCCGGAACAGTTATTGCTAGCTCAGTACAAAAAGACATGTTTAAAAAAATAAACAATAAAATTGAACTAAATAATATATCGACGCTGTCTTCCAATTTGCCTGCATATGTCACTGCGCTGCACACCATAAACCCCGACCCATTGATTATTTTCAAACACCCTGAAACCGGGACTGAATATTTGGCAGTTTTCTCTTCGATGCCAGAGGAATTCGAAAAGAAGTGGACCCTCCTGGCGATTACTCCGATGGACGACTTCAAAGGCGAATTCAAACGGAACAACAGCATAATTCTTGCCTTTGGCTTGTTGTTGATATTTACTCAAATATTATTAATTTATTTATTTGCAAGAAAAATATCTTCGCCGCTCGAAATCATCACCAATTCCATTCAAAATTTGATCGACTTTAAAAATCCTGAAACTAAACAGGTACAGACCAACATTTACGAACTATCTTCGCTTGCATCCGCGGTAAAAAAGCTTTCAACCACGATTACGGCATTCACTTCCTACATTCCAAAAGATTTGGTTAATGATCTTTTAAGTACCGGCAAGCCGATTGAAATCGGTGGGGAGAGCCGTTATTTGACGATACTTTTTACCGACTTGAAGGATTTTTCTTCGCTTTCAGAGTCAACACCGTCAAGGGAATTATTAAGGCGAGTTTCTTTATATTTTGAGGTAATAACCCAGGCGATCAAGGAAGAAAGCGGAACAGTTGACAAATTCATTGGCGATGCTGTCATGGCATTTTGGGGCGCACCGCTTTTGGATAATCATCACGCATACCATGCCAGCGTTGCCGCCATCAAGGCGCAAAAACGAATGGAACAACTCAACGCCAGGCTGGTTTCGGAGGGGAAACCTCCCCTCTATGTTCGAATCGGCATCCATTCAGATGCGGTTTTGGTTGGAAATATCGGCTCGCTCGAGCGATTGAGTTACACGGTCATGGGAGACGGCGTCAATATCGCATCCCGCCTTGAGGGCGTCAATAAAGAATATGGCACGCAAATCTGCGGCAGCCATTCCCTGTTTAAAGAAGCTGGCGAACGACTGTGGATGAGACCAATTGATCAAATAACTGTCAAGGGCCGCAAAAGCGATTTGATTATTTATGAGATTCTTGGTACACGCGACGGATCCGAGGAAACTCAGCCAAGTGAAATTCAAAAACAGATATGTGTCCTTTCCGATATCGCCTTTGGTTTTTATTCAAGAAAGAATTTTTCGGCAGCAGAAGATGCCTACCTCAATATTCTGAAAATTAGATCCGACACAGTAGCAGATGTGATGATAAAGAAATGCCGCGAGATGCTGCTGCCAGCAATGCCAGTGGCATCTTCAAGCTAACTACAAAAGACCTATATATGAATACAACTTGTCTTAGTGCATCGTTCGTCCCACGCAACATCTCCTTGAATTAACCTCAGCAGCTCTTCTTCATCCCGTATGGGCTAACAAAGATGTAAAGTACTTGACCTAATTGATCAAACCCCTTAAGCTATCAAGAGGTGAATTTTCTTTGAAACCAATCAATGGGCAATCAATGCTATGAGAATCTGACTTCTAGCTTCTGACATTCTTTTTTCCATCCTTTTGCGATTCAAATTCCCCCCCTATTTACACAACAAAGCTTGTTCGAAGCACTGTAGCATTTCTTTAAGTCGTCCTTGATTGATTGGTATCTAAATCCGTTATCTTGAAAATCATTCTTACTAAGTTTTGGGAGGAAATTCAATTGAAAAATAGTCATAAGTTAATTGTGAATCCGATTAAAGTTGTATTTATATCAATTGCCGTTTTTCTAAATACAGTAGCTGCATATGCACAAGTAAATTGCATCAAAGTCGATCAGATAGATAAATGGGAAGTTCTAGACAATAACAAGATAATCGTTTACGACAACCAAGGGGGTAATATTGCGTTTGTAATTTTCGATTCTATTTCTCCTGCCCCTAGCTTAAAGAAAAATGATGAGACATTTAGATTTTTTTCCTCGACCATTTGCCGGTTTGACCGAGTTCAAATATCTAATGGAATGACCATGATTACATCGATTGAACCAATTAGAAAGTAAAGCAACTATAAAAAACCAAGTGAGTTTGCCAAGACGATCGAGCCCACTTCTTGTCCATTTGACTTATTCAGTTTTATACTGAAGGGGTCGCAAGTACAAAACTTTCACCGCACACCGCCTCCAGGCAGTACTGTCTCTACATTTCAAGAT
Organism: Betaproteobacteria bacterium; assembly: GCA_009927445.1. Classification (GTDB taxonomy): domain Bacteria; phylum Pseudomonadota; class Gammaproteobacteria; order Burkholderiales; family Burkholderiaceae; genus Polynucleobacter. The sequence continues at coordinate 947 of RFMZ01000131.1, read as the reverse complement.
TGAGAATTTCAACAGAAATTCTTTCACTTAGCCTTAAAACATAACTTGAAGGAGATGAAAAGATTAATTGTTTTAAAAAAGCTTTTCGCCCTTCAAGGCTTGCCACACTTGAGTGAAGCGGAAAATCTATTAGCTGCCACTCCTGCGCCAATGACTCGCCCAATGATGGCCCATATTTTGCGGATGTACTTGCCATTACATCAGCTTCGTTCAACAAAACACAAAGCCAATCCAAATCCCACTGAAAATTTTTGCCTGTAACGCTTGCATGATTGTGATGAACAATTGAAAAGTCAGAGCGAACAATGGCAGTTTCAATGACTTTTTGCCACTCTTTTGGAATAGTATGAAATGACAAAATAGGTTTGAGCAAATTAAAAGATTGCTTTTCTATTTCTGACTCAATCAGATTAACTTTGCCTGGATGCAAAAAATCATGTGCGATGCAGGTCAGCATTGCACATGCCATCCAATTTTGATTTGCCTTTCCATGCCGTTCAACCAAAATAGCCAATTGAACACTCATAGAGGTTATCGCATCTGCAAAATGCATCCGATTATGGTATTTGGGTTCTGTAAAGTTTGGCAGACTTTGAGCTTGTCTCTCAATTTCTAAGGCAACGCTTTTAGCCGCACTCAACATGCTTCTAGCTTCTTCAGATAAATTATTTTCATGAAGATTTAAAAACCTCAAACATTCTTGCAGTAGATACGGCATACCAAGCCAATTACCAAGCCATGATTCTCGGATAACACCATAAGAATCTTCTAGGCATTCATACCAAAGGTTACCCTTTAAATTCAAATATAAATTAAAAGAATTCACAGACATGCAACATTCAAGAGTGTCTAAACGCATTGATCGTGACTTACTGTATCAAAAGGGCATAGCCAAGATAATTTCCGCCAAACGGCTAGAGCCTCACTAGTTAACACACCGCCAGCTA
>RFMZ01000225.1 GCA_009927445.1 Betaproteobacteria bacterium | reverse complement strand
TTATCATGGGCATATTTAGCCGACTTAGACCAAGTGACACGCGCTTCTGGCAAAGTGATTGTTAGTTCTAAGTCGCAAATTATTCAATCTTTAGATGGCGGCGTGCTTGATGTGATGATGGTGAAAGAGGGAGATCACGTGCAAGCTCAACAAGTGCTGGCGCAGCTAGACCGCACAAAATTAGAAGCGGCATATTTGGAAGCCAAGGCAAAGGTAGTCGCCTTGCAAATCAATTTACACAGACTCGAATCCGAAATGTCTGGCTTGCCCTTCAACCCTAGTTCGGAATCACTTAAATATCCAGAATTTCGGATCAACCAGAGAAATTTGATTGACAAGAGGCGAGTTGCTTTGCAAGAAGAATTATTTGCTCTCAGTAATATGCTTACCCTCGCCCAAAAAGAACTCGATATGAATGAACCGCTGCTACCACGAGGTGATATCAGCCAAGTGGATTTGCTACGCATACAACGACAAGTTCTCGAGTTAAAGGGACAAATAACCAACAGAAAGAACAAATACCAGCAGGACACTCAGTCAGAACTTAGCAGGACCAGGAAGAATTAAGCGTCGCAGAACAAGTTCTTTTGCAACGCAAAGATCAATTAGACAGATCTATCATCAAAGCACCTATGTCGGGTATTGTGAAAGATATACGCGTCACTACGATTGGTGGCGTGCTAAGGCCCAGTGAAGAATTAATGCAGATAGTGCCTATCGATGACGATTTAATTATCGAAGCACGCGTCAATCCCGCAGATATCGGATTTTTAAAGGTAGGTTTGCCTGCGAGCGTAAAAATTGATACCTTTGACTACACCATATACGGATCTCTAAGTGGCGAGATCAAATATATCAGCGCAGACACAATCAAAGAAGAGACACGACAAAATGAACCAGACCCCTTTAGAGTGCAAGTTCGTGTGAATCGACATGACCTTAAATCAAAAAATAATCAGCCTACTGATATTCAACCCGGAATGTCTGCCACCGTTGAATTTAAAACAGGGAAAAATACAGTGCTATGGTATTTGACCAAGCCAATTGTGAAGACAATGACGGACTCGCTCAAGGAACGATAATTCCAATAGCACTTTCTATCGAGATCATTTTTCTTACGTCTATGAACCCGGTTTTGAGGAGTACCACCCAAAAGGCACGCGCTATGAATCGGCTGATGCGCCCGTGTCAGTCAAACACTTTCCCTATACCCGTTGTGATGTGTTTTCTTGCAACCAATGCGCG
>RFMZ01000023.1 GCA_009927445.1 Betaproteobacteria bacterium | reverse complement strand
TTGGATGTAATACTTCTGCAATACCAAGAATATGAGAACGCAAGGCAAGATTGTGTAAATAACACCTGCTTGCATTAGTCCCCAGTCAATTTCACCGTGCTGACTTGATTGCAAGAGTGTCAACATTACTGGCAGCGGGTATTTGCCATTTGTACTGATAAATACGGTCGCTGCAAAGAATTCATTCCATGATGCGAAGAATGCAAATAGCGCAGTTGAGATCAATCCTGGCAACGCTAATGGCATCATGATGGTTCTAAATATTCGTAGAACTGATGCACCATCAATCATTGCTGCTTCTTCAAATGCAGACGGGATTTCTGCAAATGAATTTCTCATAATGAATACTGAAAGCGGCAGGTTATAAGTAATATAAACAAAAATAACACCGAGGAGTGAATTGGTGAGATGAAAGGTTGCCAATATTCTAAAGAGGGGTACCAAAAGTGCTTGGAAAGGGATCATAAACATCAGTAGCACAAAGGCAAAAAGTGTACTTTTTCCAAAAAACTTGAATCGGGCGAAGCCATAACCAGCAAGAGTTGCAAGAAGGGAGACTCCCACGACTGTGCCAAAGGCAAGAACCAAGCTATTTACTGTGTAATGCCAGGCGCCATATTCAAGAAATCCACCTTTTGCAGGTACGAAAATTCTTTCATAGTTATTGAGCGTGACTTCTTTAGGCAAGTAATCTGGCGGAAATTTCGAAGCAGCAGCAGTTGGCTTAAGGCTCGTTAGAAAACTGCTGAACAATGGGAACATAAAGAGGAATCCCAAAGATAGACAGATTACAAACCAGCCTCGAAATGGACCTGTGAATGGTCCTACTGAAAAAAATTTCTTTGTTTTATTCATGAGTATCCATCCTTGATAGCTTGATTTGAATCAAAGAAATAATCATCAAAAGAACTGCGAGAATTACTGAAAGAGCCGCGCCATAACCTAAGCGGAAAGCAAGGAATGCTTGACGGAACAAATAGAAGGCAATCGTTTGTGTTTGACCTTCAGGGCGACCAGCAGTAATTATATAAAACTGATCAAATGCAAGCAAAGAACCCGAGACGCTGAGGACTAAAAGTAATCCAATGGTTCGACGTAGTAACGGAAGGCTTATATACCTTAGATTCTTCATTCCAGTTGCACCGTCGAGTGCTGCAGATTCATTTATCTCTTGAGGAATCGCTTGCAAGCCAGTCATGAAACCAATCATTTGAAACGCTGTAAATTTCCAAACGACCATGAGCACAACCATGATTAGTGCCAATGGCATAGTCGATGTCCATGATTCTTTCATTTCGCCAAAGCCAAGATCGCGAAGTATCTGAGGTAGGTAACCGGTATCAGGGTTAATAAACCAGAACCACAAGAATGCTGCAGAACCAAAGCCAATAACTACGGGAACGAAAAATACTGTTCTAAACAATATTGAAATACGGTTTGTGCCTTTGATTAGCAAGGCGCAACCTAGTCCAGTTATAAATAAAAG
>RFMZ01000181.1 GCA_009927445.1 Betaproteobacteria bacterium | reverse complement strand
CGATTTCTTGAAGTGTTTTTTGTGGATCGCTCAGTCGAGAAACTTGCATCGTTCCGATCACCAGCTCACCGCGACCATGGTGCTTCACACAGCCTGGCGCAGGAATTTCTGTGGCCACATAGACGACACAGGGGATGACTGCTTGAGGTACATGTTGTGCAATCAGGGCTGAATTCTCCACACCGTTTTGCAAACTCATGATCAAGGCGTGCGGAGACAGGTAGGGTGCAATTTGAAGTGCGACCGAAGCGCTGTCTGTTGATTTCACACAGAACAATACCAAGTCGGCACTGCGCAAACTTGATAGCTCAGTGCTTGCCTCTATCTGAATGACCTCTGTTGTAGATGATGATGCTAAATCCAATTTCAAACCGTTGCGCGTCGTAGCCTGCACATGTGCCGGCCGACCGATAAGTGTCGCCCTGTGCCCGGCGCGGGCCAGCATGGCGCCATAAAAGCTACCCACAGCGCCTGCGCCAACGACGGCGATGTGGTTGAAGGTGGGGGTGTTCAAGAAGGCCATGAACTCGATTATCTATGCTCTTTTCGCCGTCAGCAAATTTCACTTGCAGCACTTAATTGGATTCGAGGGATTTCACGGGGATCTTGTTTTGACCCATGGTGCCATACTTGGTATTTATTCTTGGAGAGAAAGTATTTTTGAGAAGTGCTATCTTTGCTAAATCGAAGCCTTTCGTAAAAATTTAATGGGTAGGAAATCATGGATCGACCGTATGTTTGACCTTTCTAAAAAAATAGCACTCATCACTGGCGCATCCCGAGGGCTGGGCTGGTCAATGGCCCAATCACTTGCTAAGGCTGGGGCCCATGTTGTTCTAAATGCACGTGATGAAAAGCTCCTAAGCGAGCGTGTCAAAACACTCACTGAGCAAGGACACTCTGCGCAGGCTGCGGCTTTTGATGTCACCAATTTTGAAGCGGCTCAGGCGTGCATTGACGACTTAAAAAAACAATGGGGAAAAATAGATATCTTGATTGCCAATGCCGGCATTAATCACAGGCAAGCCATACAAGATTTTGAATTGGAAAATTTCGAGAAGGTCATCAATACCAATTTCAAAGCGATATGGGTACTTTGCAAAGCGGTGACGCCTTTGATGGT
>RFMZ01000280.1 GCA_009927445.1 Betaproteobacteria bacterium | reverse complement strand
ATTGAGCCAGCCCACCATCTCTCTAACCAATTGTTACGATGCTGATGGCCTAGCATGATCAAGTCTGCGCCAATGGTATGTGCGTATTCAACGATCTTATCAACAGCCTCAATCCCAGCAGTGTTGAGTCGCTCAACACCTTCGTTGAGTATTTTTATACGCCGTTCTTCTTCTATTTAATATGATTTTGGCAGACCGAGTACACGTTCAGCAATGTAGCAAAGTGCCAAGTGCGGCGTGATAGGGGCGATTCTATGAATCATGCACTCCCTAAGATATCGCTCAACATGGAACTCCTTGGCGTACCCCATGCCACCGTGCGTCATAACTGAGTTGTGCACGCGCTGAACGTTGCTTCTCCGGCTAGGTACTTAGCAGCATTTGCCAATGCCCCGCAGTCATCTCCGCGATCGTAGAGCTGAGCCGCGCGAAACGCCATAAGGTTGGCTGCCTCGAGTTCAGCCCAGTTTTGCGCTAACGGGTGTTGAATTGCCTGGTTCTTTCCGATTGGGCGCCCAAAGACCACGCGTTGCTTCGCGTAGTCCGTGGCGCGTCGCAAAGCGGCTCGACCCAGCCCTACTAAACCAGCGGCAATCAGGATGCGCTCAGGGTTAATTCCATCAAGGAGGTACTTAAAACCCTTTCCTTCCTCACCGATTCGATTTTCGACAGGTATCTCCATTCCATCAAAGAATAACTCGTTTGAGTCTACGCACTTTCGCCCCATCTTGTCGATGACTCGTACATCCACCTTGGTTTTGTCTAAGTCCGTGTAGAAAAGTGTGAGACCGTCGACCGGCCGATGGGTCTCCGAAGCATCCGCAGTGCGTGCGATCAGGAGGATCTTGTTAGCAACTTGCGCTGTCGAAATCCAAATCTTTTGGCCGTGGACGATGTAGCGATCGCCCTTGCGTACCGCACGCAACTTCAGGCGCGTGGTGTCCAAGCCGGCATCAGGCTCGGTGACTCCGAAGCAAGCTATATCCTTACGCTGAATGACCGGCGGCAGCATGCGTTGCTTCTGTTCTGGAGTTCCGTACTTCACCACGGGATTCAAGCCGAATATACCGATGCTGACGGACGAAACACCCCCATTTCCGGCTCCGGATGCTGAGATGGCCTGCAACAGCAATGCGGCTTCGGTAATCCCCAGGCCGGCACCGCCATATTCCTGAGGCATGGCAATGCCCATGTAGCCGCTGTCAGCAATGGCTCTGCAGAAGTCCTCGGGAAATTTGCCATCCTCATCGCGCTGCAGCCAATAGTCGTCGCTGAACTGCTCGGTGAGTTTTTGAACGCTAGTCGTGATCTGTTGTTGCTCGAAAGTAAAGTCAATGCTCATAGTGCACCGTGTAATTTGGGTAATGCCCAGTGGAAAATAATACGCATATTTGTACGAAATGCGTATATACGAATTTAATTTATATGATTTTATTGTTGTGCCAAGCAAATGTCAATCTAGAACCTTATCCAACGATGTATGAGTCTGAACGGCGCGCGTATTTGTTCTGTTCGACGGGCATCGTCAATTTAACCCCCACCCGTCGGCTAGACACTAGCTGATGAACACTATGTCGCTTATCTCCTATAAACGCCACCGCAACCCAGCGGCAATCATTAGCTAATGCGTCTGGCTTTACTTTTGCTTTGCCTTGAGCTTTAGGGATGTGGAACTCATGAAGGCCAAGAGGGGCGTTGTTATCTCATATGAAAGTATTCGATCACGGTGTGAAAAGTTTGGTCGCCAGTACGCCCAAAATAAGAACCCGACGCCCATCGAACCAAGGCCGTACTGGTGGTTCCTAATGTGGATAGTGGCAATACTGTCAGAACAGGCACCATTCCGGTAAACCAGTCCGATGACTTGGTTTTGATCGCTCCGCGCTCATCATCTAGGGGATCA
>RFMZ01000255.1 GCA_009927445.1 Betaproteobacteria bacterium | reverse complement strand
TCATCTTTAAAGCGTTTGAGTGAATCTAATTCACCCGTCCAAATAACTACGTTATCACGCAGTAAGCGGGCTTTTGATGTCCGCTTGACCACACCATCCACCACCAAACAACCAGCAATCGAACCGACTTTAGAAACTGTAAAGACTTGCCGAATTTCTACTAAGCCTGTGACTTCTTCTTTCTTATCTGGCGTTAACATACCACTCATTGCGGCCCTAATCTCATCAACAGCGTCATAAATAATGTTGTAGTAACGTATATCTACACCATTGGACTCTGCCAATTTACGCGCTAAGGCATCTGCTCGCGAGTTAAAACCAAGAACTACAGCTTTTGATGCTACGGCAAGGTTAATATCCGTTTCTGAAATACCGCCAACCGCAGCGTGCACAATTTGTACCTTCACCTCTGGTGTAGACAGTTTTACTAAGGATTGTGCTAAAGCCTCTTGAGAACCCTGGACGTCAGCTTTAATAATAATTGGCAGATACTTCGTCTCAACACTGCCCTCGCCAACGTTATCAAACATGTTTTCTAACTTCACAGCTTGTTGCTTTGCTAACTTCACGTCACGGAATTTACCCTGACGGAAAAGCGCAATTTCTCGAGCCTTACGTTCATCCGATACAACTAAAACATCTTCGCCAGCGGATGGAACTTCTGAGAGCCCTTGAATCTCAACTGGTATGGAAGGACCGGCCTCATTACAAGGCTTACCGTTTTCATCAAGCATTGCCCGAACTCGGCCAAATGATTGGCCCACAAGCAGCATATCACCCCTTCTCAAAGTACCCGATTGCACTAAGATAGTTGCGACTGGACCCTTACCCTTATCTAAGCGTGCCTCAATAACAAGTCCTTTAGCAGGCGTAGAAACGGCAGCCTTGAGCTCTAAGACCTCAGCTTGTAATAACACATTTTCTAATAAGGTATCTAAACCATCACCGGTCTTGGCCGATACTGAAATAAATGGGGAATCACCACCATACTCTTCAGGCACGACTTGTTCAGCAACTAACTCTTGTTTAACCCGCTCTGGATTAGCCTCCGGCTTATCCATTTTATTAATCGCCACCACAATTGGAACGCCAGCGGCTTTGGCATGGGCAATCGCTTCTTTAGTTTGTGGCATCACTCCATCATCAGCCGCTACCACCAAAATAACAATATCTGTAGCTAATGCACCACGGGCACGCATGGCTGTAAATGCCTCATGACCAGGAGTATCTAAAAATGTAATCATCCCTTTTGGGGTTTGCACATGGTATGCGCCTATGTGCTGGGTAATTCCGCCCGCCTCGCCCGATGCAACTTTAGAAAACCGAATCTTATCCAGTAAGGAAGTCTTACCGTGATCGACGTGTCCCATTACTGTCACCACGGGTGAGCGAGGTAACAGTTCAACATCATGGCTAGCCTGATCTCCTAAATCAATCTCCGGATCGTCTAATTTAGCAGCATGTGCAGTATGCCCCATTTCCTCGACAATAATCATCGCGGTATCTTGATCAAGAACCTGATTAATCGTTACCATTTGCCCCATACCCATGAGTAGCTTAATCACTTCAGCAGCTTTAACAGCCATTTTGTGAGAAAGATCGGCCACCGTAATGGTTTCAGGGATGTGTACATCTCGCACCACTGGCTCAGTCGGCGCGACAAAGTTAGTTTCTACATCACTTTGAGAGGCGTGTGATTTTTTGCGACCACCACCACTGCGCCAACCTCCTCCAATTCCCCCTGTCGAATCTCCGCGGGTCTTTAGTACGGTCTTTTTCTTCACACCTTCTTCTTGCCAGGTGGAAGAGGTACCTGATGTTTTGATTAACTTGCCAGGAACTTTACTAACTGTTTTTTTCTTCTCATCTGTAGTTTCAGTTTTAATTGGCTTGTGCAGGGTTCCCTTTTTATCATCCGCCGGCGGCGTTACTGGCACAGGGGCTTTCAACACCTTTGCTGGTGTACTCATCATTTCGCGAATGGCTAAAGCTTCGGCCTCTGCTAAAGCGCGACGCGTCCGAACCGATTTTAAATCCTCTTCTGTTGTATCTTTTTCGACTGGCACAGCAGCCACCACAGTTTGAGTAAGTTTTGGCGCATTTGGCACTAAACTGTCTTCGGAAGCCTGTTTAGTCGAATTTTCATCACCCGTCTTCGCCGTTGTAAGCTTCTCTTGCTCTAATAATTCTTGGGCCTGTTTTTGCTTTAACTTACGCGCTTCATTGGCGGCTTGAAGTTCTGCTTCTTGAAGAGCGAGAAGTTGGGCTTGGCGGTTTGCTTCGGCTTCTCTCTTGGCTAATTCTTCATCATCTAAAACAAAAGCAACTGGCTCAGCCAGCTTGACTGGTAGTTCATTAACAACCTCAGCAAAATCGGGATTTTTAGAAATGACGCGTTTCTTGCGAACTTCAATTTGAACTGTTCGTGTTCGACCTGCAGAGTCTGATTGTCGGATTTCGCTGGTTTCACGCTTCGTTAATGTAATCTTTTTCCGACCCCCTGGATCAACAGTCGTGCCATGGGCTTTTTGCAAATAATCTAATAAACTTTTTTTATCCTGCTCAGTTAATTCTTCGTCTTCTGCAGTTTTACTAATCCCTGCAGATCTTAATTGCTCAAGCAAATTATCTGAAGAACGTTTTAGTTCTTCAGCCAGTTTTTTTACAGTGGTGGTCGCCATGCGATCCCTTCATCTTCAGTTAAACCAGTGAGCACGAGCCGTCATAATGAGAAGCTTCGCACGCTCCTCATCAATTTGGGTCATCTCTACTAGTTCATCAACAGCCAACTCGGCCAAATCATCTCTGGAAGAAATATTATTACTAGCTAACTGCACAACTAAATCTGCAGTCATGCCATCTACCGACTCTAACGTTTGCGATACTTCCTCGGCATCTTCTTCCTTGGCGATCTCCATCGTTAATAACGAATCACGTGCCCTTGTTCGTAACTCATTTACAGTATCTTCATCAAAGGCATCAATTTCTAACATCTCACTCAATGGGACGTAAGCTACTTCTTCTAAACTTCCAAAACCCTCCTCAATCAAGATGTCGGCAACTTCAGCGTCTACATCTAACTTAGCAATAAAAAGTTCGCGAATTTTCTGGGACTCGTCTTCAGTTTTCTTGGCTGATTCTTCTGGGGTCATAATATTGATCTGCCAAGTTGTCAATTCACTAGCTAAGCGCACATTCTGACCACTTCGACCAATGGCAATGGCTAGGTTCTCTTCGTCAACCACCACATCCATCGCATGCCTTTCTTCATCAACCACAATCGAAGATACTTGCGCGGGCGCTAAGGCACCAATCACAAATTGCGCTGGATCTTCAGACCATAAAACAATATCTACCGCCTCACCCGCTACCTCATTTCGAACTGCAGTGACGCGTGTGCCGCGCACACCAACGCATGTACCAATTGGATCTACGCGCTTGTCATGTGTAACAACAGCAATTTTGGCACGCACGCCTGGGTCTCGAGCAGCTCCTTTGAGCTCTAATAAACCTTGCTCGATTTCTGGTACTTCATTTTCAAATAACTTCAGCAAAAACTCTGGACAAGTTCTAGACAATTCAACTTGTGGACCACGGGCTTCTCGATCGACTTTTAAAATATAAGCTCGCACTCTATCGCCACTTCGCAAGTTTTCTTTGGGGATCATTTGATCACGCCTCAGTAAAGCCTCAACTCGACCAGATTCAATGATTAAACCATTCTTATCGGCTCGCTTAACAGTACCATTCATAACCTTTTCACCACGCTCTAAAAAGTCATTCAGAATCTGTTCACGCTCAGCGTCGCGAATACGTTGCAAAATTACCTGCTTGGCAGCCTGCGCGCCAATTCTTCCAAAGGCAACGGATTCGATCACATCCTCCATGAACTCACCAACCTCAATATCAGCAATATCCTCTTGAGCCTCAAAGAGCAGAATTTCTTTATCCGCCTCCTGTAAGCCAGCTTCATTAGGAACTACTAGCCAACGCCGATAGGTTTCATACTCTCCTGTATGCGTATCAATTGATACCCGAATATCCACATCCATGTTGTAGCGCTTTTTTGTTGCTGATGCTAAAGCTAATTCAAGCGCATCAAAAACTACCGCACGATCAACATTCTTCTCGTGCGCAAGGGCATCTACTAAAAGGAGAACTTCTTTACTCATGATTTTTTTCCTTTAAAATCTAATACTGGTACTAAGCGAGCTTTATCAACATCCGCCAATGTAAATTCAAGCATTGCTGATTCACCAGGTTTTGGTTCTATCAGCAAACCCCAAACAGCATCCCGGGATGCTACAGAGCCTTTTACTAAGCCTTGTAAAACACCCGTAAAATTTTTACGATTGCCCATGGCAACACGTAACTTTAAATTGATTTCTAGCCCATTAAAACGTATAAAATCTTCGGCCGTTTTAATCACCCGGTCCACTCCTGGCGAAGAAACCTCCAAACGATCAAAAGGCACATTTTCGACTGGCAACGTATAAGTTAATTGATGGCTTACCTTCTCGCAATCTCCAACCGTAATTAGCTCATCAGGATTTTGGTTTTCTATCGTGACCCGCAATAAACCACGACCCTCCCGCTCAATATCAACTAGTGAGTATCCTAAATTCTCGACAACTTCTGCAATAATAATGGCCTGATTCACGTTGCTAATCCCGTTGTTAATCTCGTTGCGCAATTCATATAAAACTAAAAATTTTTCAAATGAACAAAACCGATTCATCCAAAAAAAAATGGGCAAGTGCCCATTTCCAACATTATTACTGCAGTTTTTTTAACGCTTTTTTTACGATGTTTTTGACTACATAAATACTAAATTTCAGTACTAAATTTAGTAAATAAGATTATATACTAAATTAACTCATCCCGCCAGGTTTCTTGGCGCGAGAACCTACATAACCTGTTTTAGGTCGATTCTTAGAACCTGCCTTGGATGGTCGACGACCAGTTCCACCTCCCCCACTTGGACCCGCAAACCCACTTTCATGTGAAATCTTCATTCCACTAGAGCCACGCTGCCCGCCTCGACCAACTTGACCAGATTTTTGGTGATTATTTCCGCTCTTTTGGTGGTTGCCGTTTGCATTCCCCTGCCCCGAAGAATTCCCTGAGCCACTGCGGTATTGGGTCAAGCCATGATGATTATCAGCCATCTTGAGGGCTTCTCTTGAACCCCAATAAGAAACAGATGTTTGCATAGGGTCTGGCTGCCCCCCCTCCGACGGACGTTCACTAGTTCGAGCGCCCTTACCAAAGTTTGAGCTTGACTGCTGTGGCACTTTTAGGCCAGCCGCTTTCATCAACTGTATAACCTGCTCCACAGGGACCTCTTCAAATCGCCCCCGACGTAAACGCGGTGGCAATATAAAAATTCCATAGCGTGTTCGAATCAACCTCGAAACAATATGACCAACCGCTTCAAACATGCGCCGCACTTCACGATTCTTCCCCTCAGTCAAAGCAACTTGATACCAACGATTAGCCCCTTCACCACCCCCGTCGGCTATTCGTAAAAACTTCGCAACACCGTCCTCTAGAGTAATCCCCGTCTTTAATGATTGCAATTGTTCGTGTTCTAACTCTCCTAACACGCGCACTGCATATTCACGCTCAATGCCATATCTTGGATGCATTAAGCGATTCGCCAACTCTCCTGAAGTCGTGAATAAAAGTAAGCCCTCTGTATTAAAGTCTAAACGTCCAACTGCAATCCATCTCCCCCCCTTAGGCTTAGGTAGGCGCTCAAACACTGTTGGACGACCTTCTGGGTCAGATTGACTAACAATTTCCCCGGCCGGCTTGTGGTAAATCAATACTCTCGCAGGTTTAGTTTGGATCTTACGATGCACTTGCTTGCCGTTGATTCGTACTTGATCAGTAGGTCCAATCCGCTGACCAATATGCGCTGGCATACTATTTACAGAAACTCGCCCCTGAATAATTAAATCTTCCATCTCCCGCCGAGAACCCATCCCAGCATCCGCTAAAACCTTATGTAATTTAACCGTGTCTTCGTCTTCGGCATCGTCATCTAGGCCATCTAGGTCAGACCACACATCATCCCGCAAAGACATTGGCAAATCGTCGACATTGGCAAATTGATAGTGATCAGGTAATTGGTCATCCTCTAATGACTCACGGTGCTCACCATCACGACCGCTAGAAGCTAATTCAGCATCCTCTAAAGCCTTTAAACTTGGATCAACAATCGGTTGATGTTGCCCCTCATCATGGTGAGGATTGCCCAGATTCGAAACAATATTTTCCGGCATATCTAATAAAGCATCAAACTCACCAGAAACAACTTGCGCAAATAATTGCTGACTTTCCTGAATAAGTGCCTGCTGATTAGAGTTATTTTGCGGATTCGGATGGTGCGGTGTTTTCTGCTGATGGCGAGCGCCATGAGGCTTGCCTTTGGGGCGATCATGTTGGGTTCGACCTTCAAACGGCTGACTAGTATTTGGAATAGGATTACCGGCTTCGTCTAATTTCGGTTTTTTATGTTGATTAAAACGCCCACCCTTTTTACCAAAACGTGGATTGCGTAAGCGACGTTGCTCCGAACTTTCGGCAGGATTTGGGCCCACTGCCCCTCCAACCCCGTCAACTCCCTGGACAGAGCCTGAAGCACTCTTATTCAGATTTGGAGCCTCCGAAGTCGACTGAGGCTGATCGATTACCGGACCCGACAGATCATGCGGGTCATTACTATTTGGGTTCATTGGCAGAATTTTTTTCTATGAAAGGGGGCGATGCATTGTCCTGCACAAGATCAAGATCGCCAACCGATGAATCGGTCAATTGACTTGTGACACCTGACAATGATGACTCGGCAGCAGTTGCTAGGGAAGCAGTTGCTACAGATAAATCATTCAATGGCTCAAGCAGCGTGTTTTCAAAATTAATCACTTGCTGAGCTAAATCGACTACCACCATACCTTCTTCTAAGGTTGGTAGGGCTTGTAAACTAGCCAAGCCCATATCATCTAGAAACTGCTTAGAGGTGGCGAATAATGCCGGCCGACCAATCGTATCTTTATGACCAATAATCTCAATCCAATTTCGATCCTCGAGTTGTCGAATAATTTGGGTACTAACAGTTACTCCCCGAATTTCTTCAATCTCGCCACGTGTAACTGGCTGTCGATAGGCAATAATGGCTAAAGTTTCAAGTACTGCCCGAGAGTATTTCGGTGGCTTATCAACCGTTAATCGATCTAAATACTCACGCATGGACAAACGGCTTTGGAAACGCCAACCAGTAGCTAGGTGAACTAACTCCATGCCAGCACTTGCCCAGTCGTGCTGTAACTCATTTAACCAGGTAATGATATTTTCAGTACTTACCTCATCACCATATAAACGACCTAACTCGTTCAAAGAGAGGGGTTCAGGGGCGCATAAAAGCGCCGTCTCAAGGACTGTCTTGTAATGGTTTTCAATCATCATATGTGGCAATCGAAATTGCTTAATTAAGTTACTTTCTTAGTGAAGCCAAAAGTCTTCGGATTTTAAATTTATTTTGAACTTTAGAATACATCTCAACATGTTCGAAGTGGAATGATCCAAAGTCGTTTCATGAATGAGTCTGCGGGTATAGTCATACGAAACCACTACAACTCAACCTAAAATTAAATAATACGCTGATGCCTTGAGAAATCTCAAGAGATTTAAGCCACAATTAGTTGCAGCGAATAACCCTGAGCATTATGATAACCGATTATCTTAGCATTCATAGCAATTTTGATCTAACCCAAAAACAAATCTTTTGATGAAACCCTCCGCCACTCCTCGAGACTGCTTTAAAGTGCTCGCTGCTAATAGAGGTAGCTCATGTAAAACCTAGGGCTATTCCACCTGCCTAAAAAGTCGTTTGCCATACAACTTGTAAAAGCTCACCCCCATATCAATCCATGCCATCTCCCAAAAACCATCAATCATCACTATCCTGCTGGAATATCTTTTTGTTGATGGCTATCTGCGTTTTAATCAGTTCCTGCGCAATCTATCCAACCCCAAACCACCTCTCGAATCAAACATCTATGCAGCCCAATAAAAGGCCACCAGTTATTGGCCTAGCTCTAGGGGGAGGAGCTGCCAGGGGATTTGCGCATATTGGCGTGATCAAAGCGCTCGAGGCCAGTGGCATCAAGCCCGATATGATTGTGGGTACGAGTGCCGGTAGCGTTATTGCTTCCGTTTATGCAACTGGTATCTCCGGCAATGAATTACACCGATTAGCTATTATTTTGGACGAGGCGACGATCGCCGATTGGGCGAATCCATTTACCGGGAAGTTCGGTGGACTTATTAAAGGCGATGCCTTACAAATAGAAACGAATAAACTCGTCAAAAATCGCTTGATTGAACATATGTCAATCCCCCTGGGAATTGTGGCCACTGACCTCAAAACAGGTGAGCCGATTCTTTTTCGAAGAGGTGATACTGGTCAAGCAGTCCGAGCTTCTAGTAGTGTGCCTGGAATATTTGCTCCTACTAGTATTTCTGGACGCGATTATGTCGATGGTGGTCTGAGTTCACCCATACCTATTCGCTTTGCAAAGCAAATGGGAGCAGATATTATTATCGCCGTAAATATTTCTTCCGAGCCTGCCGAGCAAGTATTTAGCGGCACTTTGGGAGTCTTATTGCAAACCACAACCATTATGGGAAAAAGTATTTCTTTTTTTGAACTGCCGATGGCAGATGTAGTCGTGACCCCTCAACTGGCAAATATGAAAGGCACAGACTTTAAATCCAGAAATGCCGCAATACTTGCTGGGGAAGTGGCGATGCAAAGTCAAATCAACACCTTGAAAAATATTATCGCTAATTTTGGAAATCCTTAAGACGGGATAATTTTTTCTTGTTAACTTTTAGATTATTCTGTAAATAGTAACAAGGTCCAAAGCAAAAAAGACCCGAAGGTCTTGATATATAGGGGAATAAGAGACTAAAACAAATTCTCCCCAAAAAATACGTTAAAAATACCTTAAAAAAACTTTACTAATTGGAATGATATTCTGCGTGAAGTATTGTTTGGATTATTTTTACTGCGTCATCAATACGGCTTGCTCGTTCTGCGTTTTAGCATCAACTCGACGCGCACCATCAAATCTCATATTCCAATAAACAGAAGTCATGTCATCAACTCGAACGCCAGAACCTCGGGCTGGTGCATGAATAAACTTATTCTCTCCAACATAAATACCAACGTGGGAGTTTTGACGTTTCAGTGTATTAAAAAATACCAGATCTCCAGGCTTTAAACTGTCGCGGGAGATTTGTAAACCAACTTTACTGATGTCATCCGTCTTAACCGGAAACAGAAAGCCTAAATTATCTTTTAAGACGTATTTAACAAACGCACTCGCATCAAAACCAGTCTGAACACTGTCACCCCATCGGTAACGCACACCAATTAACTGCATCGCATTATTAATTAATGTCGAAGAACTATCAGAAACAGTGCCCACTACTGAACCAACTACCTTACCGTAAAAATTTTGTTTCACAGGAGTGACGGTAGCCTCTTCAACAGTTTGACTATATGCAAATCCGGGCAAAATACTACCACCAGCAATCGCAATTGTTAGTAAAGTACCTGCGCAATTTATTCTTGTAAGTCGTTGAAAAGACATAGAAATATTTTTAGAATAACAAAGAATCTTTATTTTATAGATAATTTCTTTATTAATCAAGCCTTTTATCCACAAACCGTCAAAATGCTTCGGCAATTAAATGCTGTGTATAAGGATGCTGGGGAGCATATATCACCTCTGCAGTAGCACCAGACTCGACCATCTGGCCATGCTGCAGAACAATCACCCGGTGCGACATCGCAGCAATCACTGAAATATCATGGCTAATTAAAACATATGCCAAATTATATTTATGCTGTAGCTGGGTCAATAAACCCAATACTTGCTTTTGTATGGTGACGTCTAACGCAGAGGTTGGCTCGTCTAAGATCAATATCTCGGGCTTTAAAATCAAAGCTCGAGCAATCGCAATCCTTTGCCGTTGGCCACCAGAAAACTCATGTGGATAGCGATCAATCGAGTTTTTTTCTAAACCAACCTCAATTAGGACCTCCAACACTCGGTCCATCTGCTGCTTAGCACTTAACTGCGGCTGATGAACTGCTAAACCCTCTGCAATAATCTGCCCAATACTCATGCGTGGTGATAGTGACCCAAATGGGTCCTGAAATATGACCTGCAAGCGAGCTCGCATCGCTCGTTTTTGAGCTTCACCTAAAGTATGCCAAGATTGTCCAAAAACCTCTAGCTGCCCCTCGGTCTTGGCAGAAATTCCTGGCATCAATCCTAACAGTGCCATTCCCAAAGTAGTCTTACCAGACCCCGACTCACCAATCACTCCGACTGTCTCACCCTGCCTTAAATCTAAAGAGACTTGGTCTAAGACGATATTCCAAGCTGTGCGCCCAAACATCGTGAGAACTTGATCCCAACCAAGCTTTGGCCTAGGATAAGACACACTAATGGCCGCGGCTTTCATCAAATAAGGTGCGAGTGGTAAAACTGGTAATAAGTTTTTGTCAGGCTTACTTTCGACTAACGCCCGTGTATACGGTGTTTGCGGATTCTCGAAGATCTCCTGCACGGCCCCACTCTCCACCAAACGCCCCTGATGCATCACCACCACGTCTTGGGCAAACTTTCGCACTAAATTTAGATCATGGGTGATTAATAAGACAGACATGCCATGCCCTGCAGGGTCTTGCTGCAACTCCTTGAGTAAATCTAAAATTTGTTTCCTTAAATTGACATCTAGAGCCGTTGTTGGCTCATCAGCAATTAATAAACGTGGCTTACTTGCTAAGGCCATCGCAATCATGACCCGTTGACGCTGACCGCCTGAAAGCTGATGCGGGTATGCTTGTAACTTCATACGCGCATCCGACAAACCAACCCGTTCTAACATCTCTAAAGCCAAGGCATAAGCAGCTGCTTTCTGTAACCCAGACTGATGCACTAGAACAGCCTCAACAATTTGATTACCTACGGTAAATAAGGGGTTAAGAGCTGTCATTGGCTCTTGAAATACCATCGCAATCTCACGTCCTCGAATGGCTCGCAGGTCCTCCAAATTCGCGCGCAATAAGTTCTGATCATTCCACGACACATGGCCACTTACCTGTGCACCGTCTGGTAAAAGCCCTAAAACAGATAATGCAGTTAAAGATTTACCTGAACCTGATTCGCCAACAATGGCAACACGCCGACCCGCAGGCACAACAAAACTTAACTGATCGACTACTTTCTTTTGTTTTCGTCCTTGTTCAAAAGAAATATTTAAGTTCTCAATCCTTAGTTCATAACTCATGAAGAAGCCTTTCGACGTGGATCAAAGGCATTTCTTAAAGCCTCTCCCATAAATGTAAGTAGTAATAAAGTACCAACTAATACGATAAATGTCGATAAAGAAATCCACCAAGCGTCTAAGTTCGCCTTACCTTGGGATAAGAGCTCACCCAAACTCGGCGTATCCGGAGGAACACCTAGGCCTAAAAAGTCTAGACTGGTGAGAGATAAAATCGCAGCGCTCATCTGAAATGGTAAAAAAGTAATCACCGGGATCAAACTGTTCGGCAAAATGTGTCGCCACATGATTTGAGTATTCGTCAATCCCAAGGCTTTAGCGGCTCGTACGTACTCTAGTGCGCGATTTCGAAAAAACTCAATCCTGACATAGTCCGACAAGTTGATCCAACTAAATAAAGACAACAAAATCACGAGCAACCAAATGCTTGGAGTGAATATCGAGGCAAAAATAATCAATAAATATAACTCAGGCATCGATCGCCAAATATCCACAAGCCGTTGACTTACTAAATCAAAACGTCCACCAAAATAGCCCATCAAACCACCTAAAAAAACTCCAATGACAGTCCCAACTAAGGTGAGTACCAAACCAAATAAAACCGATAAACGAAAACCATAAATCAGGCGCGCTAAAACATCGCGACCACGATCGTCTGTTCCAAACCAGTTATCGCTGGATGGACCAGCTGGATTAGGCTCCTTAGCAAAGTAATTCAGCGTTAAATAACTATATTTAACAGGCGGATAAATAGCCCAATTACCGGCACTACTCAAATTAGCCCGAATCGCTGGATCATGAAAGTCAGTCGGGGTTTCAAAGTCACCACCAAAAGTTTTTTCTGAATAATCTTTCCAAATTGGAAAAAAGACCTTGCCCTGATATACCGCAATAATCGGCCGATCGTTGGCAACAAATTCAGCGCCTAAACTAATCCCAAAAAGAATTAAAAAAGTCCATAAACTCCAGTAGCCTAAACGGTCTTTTTTGAATCTCTGCCAAGCTGTATTTTTAGGTTTGACCGCAACCATTAAGAACCCTCCGAACCAAACTGAATTCGAGGATCTACTAAGACATAAGCAATATCAGAAATAAGTTTAGTAAATAAGCCAATTAAAGTGAAGATATACAAGGTTCCAAAAACTACGGGATAGTCCCTGCGCATGACCGCTTCAAAGGACATCAAACCTAAACCGTCTAGAGAGAATAAGGTCTCAATTAAAAGCGAACCGGCAAAAAATGCCCCAATAAACGCTGCTGGAAAGCCTGTCAGTAAAGGTAACATTGCATTCCTAAAGACATGCTTCCACAGTACTTGATTTTCATTTAAACCCTTAGCCCTAGCAGTGGTGACATATTGCTTGCGAATTTCTTCCAAAAATGAATTCTTGGTAAGCATGGTGATCATCGCGAAATTCCCAATCACCGATGCAGTAATCGGTAGCACCATATGCCACAAATAATCCATCACCTTACCAGCCCAACTCAAACTTTCCCAATTGTCCGAAACCAGTCCACGAAGAGGAAATAGCTGCAAAAAACTTCCTCCACCAAAAACAACTAGCAATAAAACGCCCATCACAAAACCAGGAATCGCATAACCCACTAGGATTAATAAACTTGAAACAATATCAAAACGACTGCCATCACGGACCGCCTTGGCAATCCCCAGCGGAATAGATATCAAATAGGAAATAAAAAAAGTCCACAAACCGATGCTCACCGATACAGGTAACTTCGATATCACTAAATCCCAAACCGTTTGGTGCTGGTAATAACTCTTCCCCAAGTCAAATTTAGCAAACCGAATCAACATATCGATATAGCGCTCTAAAGGCGGCTTATCAAAGCCATATAAAGCCCGAATCTCCGCTAAATTTTTTTCTTCAATACCTTGCCTACCCCGGTAATTACTGCCGGCGCCAGAGGATTCCCCTGAGCCAATCCCGGCTGCACCACCACCCTTTAACTCTAAAACCATTTGTTCAACCGGGCCTCCAGGTACAAATTGCACCACGACAAAGGTCAGGGTCAAAACACCAAGCAAAGTTGGAATCATCAACAAGAGACGTTTAATGAGGTAAGGCACTAATCCAGGATGCATACGATTATTCCTTCGCTGGGAGATTTATTTCAGCAGCGGATTTTCGCCACCAGTTACCAATAATCCAATCCTCTGCCCGGTAATATGCGGGTGGTTGGGGAAAATCTAAAACGGTTTTATAGGCAACCCTGTGCGTTGGACTATACCAATGAGGAACAACATAGTATGAATGGATTAAGATGCGATCTAATGCCCGCGTCGCTAAATATAAGTCCTCTCTCTTTTCAGCTTTAGTAATCCGCGAAATAAGGGCATCAACCGAACGCAAGCGAACCCCAAGATGATTATCGGAAGCTTTTTCATCCGCGGCTAAACGTCCAAAACGATCCCACAACTCGTTACCCGGACTTTGGGTATCTTGGTAACGCACCGTTGTCATATCAAAGTCGTGCTCATCTAAACGCTTCTTGTAAAGCGCATTATCCGTAGTCCGAACATTAGCCTTGATTCCTAATTTTTCTAAATTACGAATGTAAGCTGACAAAAT
Source organism: Betaproteobacteria bacterium (assembly GCA_009927445.1). Lineage (GTDB taxonomy): Bacteria > Pseudomonadota > Gammaproteobacteria > Burkholderiales > Burkholderiaceae > Polynucleobacter. Next base: position 21,790 of record RFMZ01000255.1, on the reverse strand, counting down.
ACGCAATAAAAAAGGACTGTCCTCTAGCATTTCAAATTCAAATGCTTGACCCGAAGAATTACGTAATGCGCCAGCACGATATGTCCAACCAGCCTGCGCCAGTAAATCTCGCGCTTTTAATAAGTTTTTTCGTAAGGAATTTGGCTCGCTGGTACTTACAGGCGAAGGCATAGGACCAAAAACCGCCTCAGGAATCTCTCCAGGATATTGCTGATCCAAGGACTTTAATAACTTGTACTCTTCTCCCTCAGGAATGCTATTGGGCTCAAAACTAGCACCTAGCAAGGAATTGGAAAAATAACTGTCTAAACGCTTGTATTGGTTATAAAAAATTTGCCGATTCATCCATTCATAGTCAAGCGCTAAACCCATTGCTTGGCGCACTCGGGGATCTTTAAAAAAGTCCTTGCGCGTATTCATCGCAAAAGCCTGCATACCAGCACCGTTTCTGTGCGTAAACTCAAACTTGGCTAAAGTCCCATTACTAAACTTACTACCCTGGTAACTCTTGGCCCATAATTTTGCGCGATATTCCACAATTGCGTCGAATTCACCAGCCTTAAAAGCCTCTAACCGGACTGTGTCATCACTAAATAATTTATAAACAATTCGGTCAAAATTAAAATTTCCAGCCCGAACATTCAAATGCTTTCCCCAATAGTTTGGGTTCTTTTTAAAGATAATATTTCTACCAGTCTGATAAGACTCAATCAGGTATGGCCCACTTGCAATCGGTTTTTCAAAAGCAATTTGATCAAAAGCAACCTTCTGACCATCATTTTTAATGCCCCATCGTGCAGAAAAAATAGGCAAGGTTCCGACTAAAAGCGGCGCCTCACCATTACGTTCTTTAAAATCAAAGCGCACCGTGCGCTCGCCAACGACTACCGCTTGCTTAATATCGGCAAAGACCATGCGATATTGTGGATGAGCTAACTTACTCATTAACGTATCAAAACTGTACTTCACATCACTAGCTAATATGGGCGTATCGTCACTAAATTTTGCCTCAGGGCGAAGTACAAAAGTCATCGACAAACGATCCTCAGATAAGGTCATATCCTGTGCAATCAAACCATAAATCGAAGAGGTTTCATCAGCACTACCAATTGCTAAAGACTCAAACATTAAACCCGCAATACCCGGTGCTGAGACACCCCTCAAACTAAATGGATTAAATTTGTCATAACTCGTGCGGCGGTCTGGGTTGGCTAAAGTTAAAGTCCCGCCCTGAGGTGCTTGCGGATTAACGTAGTCAAAGTGGGTGAAATCCTTCGGATACTTGGGGTTACCGTACTGCGAAAAAGCATGTCCCGCCCATGTATTGATGGGCAGGCAAACCAAGCAATAAGTGATCAAAACGAATCGTATTGCAAGCCTCATAAAAGGATATTTCAGAGAATTTTCAAGTGGATCTTTTAAAATTGCTGTATTCATGTGTAACAATTGTAATTTGGTCAAACAAATTTCGTTGGATTTTGCTATCCATTAGATTCTAGGGGAAATATAGATGGGCTTCTTAAACGGTAAAAAAATATTGATTACCGGGCTTTTATCCAATCGCTCGATTGCCTATGGTATTGCTAAGGCATGCCACCGGGAAGGAGCCGAACTGGCCTTTACCTATGTTGGGGAACGATTTATCGACCGAATTAAGGAGTTTGCCAAAGAATTTAATAGCGAATTGATCTTTGATTGTGATGTTGGGAGCGATGCTCAAATTGATCAATTATTTGTCGATCTGCAAAAAACTTGGCCCCAACTTGATGGCCTAGTGCATGCCATCGGCTTTGCTCCTAGAGAAGCAATTGCAGGGGATTTTTTAGAAGGCTTATCGCGCGAAGGCTTTAAAATAGCCCATGATATCTCCGCCTACAGTTTTCCGGCGATGGCCAAAGCTGCCTTACCCATGCTCTCGCCAAATGCCGCCCTCTTGACCCTAACCTATCTGGGGTCCATACGAACAGTACCAAATTACAACACCATGGGGCTAGCCAAGGCATCTCTGGAAGCAAGTGTGCGCTATTTAGCAGCCTCACTGGGCCCCAAAGGTATTCGAGTTAATGCAATCTCAGCCGGGCCGATCAAAACTTTAGCGGCTTCTGGTATTAAAGGCTTTGGAAAAATCCTGGACTTTGTTGAGAAAAATGCCCCTTTGCGTCGTAATGTCACAGTCGAGGATGTGGGTAATGCCGCCGCTTTCTTTTTGTCAGACCTCTCCCATGCAATTACCGGAGAAATTACTTATGTCGATTCTGGCTTTAGCCATGTCGTGGGCGGCATGGACGATTCGACAAATCATTGAAAAATAGTCCAACCCGTATTTCTTGGGCACAAGCCCTACAATTTTGGTTCAAACTGGGATTTATTAGCTTTGGTGGACCGGCCGGGCAAATCGCCACAGTCCACCAAGAACTTGTCGAGAAAAAACACTGGATCTCCGAAAAACGCTTTTTACATGCGCTCAATTATTGCATGGTCTTACCAGGCCCGGAAGCCCTGCAGCTAGTAATATATATGGGCTGGTTACTACACCGAACTTTAGGCGGTATCGTCGCTGGCGTGCTTTTTATCCTACCAGCACTCATTCTTTTAATCCTCCTCTCTAGCCTTTATGTGCTGTTTGGAAACACCCCCTTAGTAACAGGAATTTTTCTGGGTATCAAACCAGCCGTTACGGCACTGGTAATCCATGCTGGTTATAAAATTGGTACACGAATACTCAAAAAACCCTTACATATTGCAATCGCATGCCTATCATTTTTGGGTATTTTGATTCATATCCCCTACCCCGTCATCATTTTGAGTGCTGGCTTTATCGGCTTTATCAGCTTTCGTTATCGTCCAGAATGGATCAGTAGTCATTCTAAGCAACATACTTCAAAACAAGAAATAGCAACGCAACAGGCTGTCATCGGTGATGACGATCAAGTCCTTGGCCATACTATATTTAATAAAAAGAAATTCCTTCTTACTGCCCTCATCTGTCTTTTGGCTTGGGCAATCCCATTTTTTCTCTGTATATCCATTTGGGGAATTGATGCTACTTATAGCCAATTAGCCATTTTTTTCTCCAAAGCAGCGCTCTTAACCTTTGGGGGGGCATACGCTGTTCTACCCTATGTCTTTCAGGCAGCAGTCGTTGATTTCTCCTGGCTCAGCGCAGCCCAAATGATGGATGGACTCGCCCTGGGCGAAACAACGCCTGGCCCCCTCATTATTGTTGTAGCCTTTGTGGGCTATATTGCTGGCCATGCTAGTCAACTGTTTGAATCAAGTATCTTATCTGGAACTGTTGGAGCCTTGATCGTCAGTTGGTTCATCTTCCTACCCTCTTTTTGCTTTATTTTATTAGGAGGTCCATTCATTGAGTCTACCCGCCAAGAATTTCGTCTAACTCCGATTCTAAACGGCATAACTTGCGCAGTTGTTGGCGTTATCGCTAGCTTATCGGTATTTTTCGCCTATCATACCCTTTGGCCAAAAGGCTGGGACGGCCCACTCTTTGGCCTTGAAACGCTCTTTGCCATGGCAATTTTAGGCGCTGCATGCATTGCCCTGATCCGCTATCAGCAGGATATCCTTCGCGTCCTCTTGGCAAGTGCTATTTTGGGCATTATCTGGCAATGGCTGATTGCGAGCAAAATACTGCCTCTTTAATATTCAAAGTAAAACCTACCGATCAACCTACTGTCAAGGCTTGTGCAATCCAAACTCAAGTTGATATTGTGAGTGCCGCAACAATTAGAAAAAAGATGGTTGGCGCCAAAATCAATAATAAAACAGAAAATGTGCTGTACTCGGGATGCTGATCTGACATGGTTTCTCCCTACTGGTTGAGTTAAAACAAATACACTCTAAATCACTACCAATTATTTCAAGTGATGTTTGATTATTGCAGTTTTAAACAATATAAAGTAAGAATCTAGCCAACAAGGGTTTATACCTAGTTTAGCTATTACTAACCAAACCTCTTCAAGCAAGTTATCCACAAAATTTGTGAATAACTTGGTATCTTTTAAATAAAATTTCATTAAATACAATCTTCTAGCTAGGTTGCTAAAAAAATAATCACCCGCAAAACTAGCAATTAAATATTAAGTCTATATTATTCAGTGGCTTACAGTCTAAAAAACTTTAGATTTGTGCCTTAAACATCTATTACAAAAATGCCGTTAAGAAGAATAAGGAGTTAACTAATATGTATCTGTAAAATGGAGAGGAATCATGGAAGATAACGATATTTCCGTCAATGATGTAAATACTGTGTTTGACCAAATGTCAACCGCTAGAGCATTTTCTGAGTCGATTGGACCAGCTACACCCGCACCTCAAAAAATATCTAGTGAAGATTTAAAACCGAGTTCACCTGCTGCAATTCTTCATATCGAGCAACCAAAGGCTTCTAAAGGCCCTTAAAGCCGTGACTTATTACTTGGAGAATTGACTACGGGTTTGAAGCCCCTTGATCTTACTCGGTGCAAAAAAATTACTTATTTCAAAAAATGCTCTAGCTACCCTAGAGCATTTTGCATTAAATCTAGACTATCCCAATACCATACGCAATGCTTTTGTAGCAATATCCTCTAGCCATGCCAAGTCTAACTCTTGATGCGCCTCACAAATAAACCAAGGCTCTCTGGAGTCAGGTTCTAACATCACCCCATGGGCAATTAACTGCCAAGCAAAACGGTTATATAACTGCGCATCTGTCTGGCGCCAGTCCCGGTAGTTACTCGGTATTTGCGCCGTAAAATGAATCCCAAACATGGCCGCTGGGCCAGCAAAAACATGCTCAATACCCGCTGCAGTAAAAACCCTCCCTAAGACTGCTTGCACTGCGCCACCTATTTGATCAATGGTCTCTTGTGCTTTGGTATTCGTCAGAATATCTAAAGTACGATTGGCAGCGCTCAGAGCAATCATATTAGCGGTGTAGGTGCCTCCATGAACAACCCCACCCGCAAACGAGCCAACTGTAGACATCACCTCTTGGCGGCCACCAAACGCAGCTACCGGATAGCCATTGCCCATCGCCTTTGCAAACGTCGTTAAGTCCCCATATAAACCATACAACTCCTGTGCACCACCACGCGCTACCCGAAACCCGGATTTAACCTCATCAATCAATAAAAGTACTCCATATTGAGTACATAATTCTCGTAATCGTTTGAGCCACAGTGGCTGCGCAGAAATACTGCCACAGTTACCGATAATCGGTTCTAGAACCACACAAGCTAAGCGTTCACCACCTTCATGGAATAGCGCTTCTAGAGACTCACTATTGTTTAACTCAATCAAATCGACTAAATTGCGAGACGAAGTTGGTATCCCCCCACCAAAGGGAATGATCTGTGGATTTTGCCCTTTGCTAGAATCCCAATTTTCAACATCCACCTTCCACATCATTTCATCAAACAACCCGTGAAAGCATCCCTCAACAATCGCAATCCGGTCTCGTCTAGTGAAACCTCTGGCAGTTCGTATCGCTCCCATCACCGCTTCAGTTCCTGAATTAGCAAACCGAACTTGATCAATCTGCGGACAAAGACCCTTAATTTGCTCTACTACTTGGCTATCTAATGGGGTTGAGAAACCAGATAAAGTGCCGCCCGTAGAAATTTGTGTAATCACCGCCTGATCCACCCGATCATCCCGGTATCCTAAAATAATCGGACCATAACCCAAACGAAAATCAACAAAGCGCTGTCCATCGCAATCGGTTAAATAACAGCCTTTCGCACTTTCAATAAAAACGGTTTGCTGTTCTCCCCAATAACGGTAATTTTCAGCAACGCCCTGCGGCATATGTAATTGAGATTCTCTCAATAATTGCTGTTGTTTGACCCGGCTCATCAAGACTCCTTCTGTGGTCTTAAAAACATACCAACCCGCTCCTCTAGCATCTTTACTACATGTAATTCCGCAGCATCTCCACCATACTTTAGCTTTGCTTGCTCAAAGAGCTCTTGGGCTTTTTGACCCATCGGTAATTCGTAACCCTGTGCACGGGCAATCTCATTGACTAACCCTAAATCTTTACAACACAATTCTAATGAAAAACTCGGATCATAATGACCCGCAAAAATAGATGGCACGTCATGCTCAGCAACCCAGCTATTTCCTGCACTCGACTTAATCGCCGCCCAAACAGTCTCAACCGGTATACCAGCTTTTGCTCCTAGCATTAGCCCTTCACCAATTGCAGCCGCACTAACAAACCATAATAAATTCGTGAGTAACTTAATCGTCGCACCATTACCAGGCTGCCCAACGTAAAAAATCTTCTCACCTAAAACATCAAACACCGGCTGACATTGAGCGAAAATTTGCGCATCACCACCAACAAATATAGATAACCTCCCTAAAGCTGCAAAATCGACCGCATTCGTAACCGGCGCCTCTAAAAAGTCAATGCTGCGCGTCGCCGCAAAAGCAACTAATTCTCTAACTAAATCAACAGAACTTGTCGAACTATCAATAATTATTGTGCCAGGCTTTGCTAATTTTAATAGTCCAGACTCGCCAAGCATTACTTCTTGTACCTCTTTTGGGCCTGGCAATGATACAAAAATAATTTGGTTATTTGCTATACCAAGTGCCAGGCTCGGGGCAAGTGTTGCGCCCAAAGCAACTAAATTGGAAGCTTTTTCTGCAAATAAATCATAAACCGTCAACTGATAGCCTGCCCGAATTAAATTCGCAGCCATGGGATTGCCCATATTACCCAAACCCACAAAGTAAATATGTGATATTAAAGAGGGATCTACCGACATATTATCTTTTCAATACATTTTAAAAAACAACCTACTTGCTCTTCCAACATCATCTGCATACTTCCTTTGAATAACTCCTAGTAGAAACAACGCTTAACATTTCTTAAATCCAATAAATAATTGCTCTGCACTTAAATCACTAGCTTCATAATGCAATCCGTAACTAGCCAATAATTCAAGCGCATCCTGAAATCTATAAGTACGGTATTGCACCGTTTGAGCCATCACAGTTTGAGTGCAATCTTTTAAGTAATAGTGTTTAGTAAAACCGAATTCACTAGGCTCAATGACTTGAGAGTATTGCATACCATTCGTAATCGTGGTTTCATAATTAAAGTGTGGCCCCTGCGTACCCAAGAGCAAGTGCCCCTGCGCACTAATATGGTCGGCTAAACTTCTTAATCCTGCGTGATTATCTGACTCAGAATATAAATGACTGACTAACATTGGCTCCTTGTCATGATCAATTACAAAGTACCAAACCCCGCCATAAGAAAATGCCATCTGAAACTGTCGGTTCAATTGTAAGGTTGTTATATTTTGCAGATTTAACGAAATGTTTGGATACGACTGGAGTCGGTCATGAGCAATATCTAACATCGACTGGGTTAAATCAATGCCAGTAATCTGAATATCCGTATTACGTTTAGCAATTTCCTCTAAAATCAAGCCCGTACCACAACCAATTTCTAAAAGATCCTGGGGGGAGCAAGGTTGCAATAATTGATCCACAATGCGCTGATAGTCATAATAGCCTGAAGTCATGATGGCGTCGTAATATGCCGACATATTGGTGTAATCACCCATTACATTCCCTAAAGTAAGCTATTAGCTCTAATAACAGTATCTTAATGTATCCAATGTCTAAGGCCTCGAATCGATCATTAATGCGTTCATCTAACGCAAGAGAAGAGATGCGTTAGATGAACGGTTAATTAGCCTTTGATGACCATCTCGGGAGTAATAGCTGCTAAATTCGCAGCCCCCATTTGTTGCATGGTCGCACGTAACTCAGTTTGTAAGATCTGTAATACCTTCTCTACTCCAGCTTGCCCAAATGAACCTAGGCCCCACAGAGATGGACGGCCAACACATACTGTTGTTGCCCCCATGCTCAAGGCTTTGAAAATATCAGTGCCACGCCGAACTCCACTATCAAAAATAATCGGCACTTTACCTTTAGCAACCCGTGCAATCTCGGACAAGCAATCGATTGATGCGCGGCTACCATCCTCGCTCCTGCCACCATGATTAGAAACATAAATACCGTCTACGCCATATTTTAGACAGAGCTCTGCATCTTCATGAGTCACGATCCCCTTTACAACTAGTTTCATTTTGGTGGTCTCACGCATCAAAGCAATAAAGTCCCATGTCAGATTTGCGGTTTGCATGCTCGCCACGTTTGACATATCAATACCGTCAAAGTTTGGTCTTGATTTAGGACTTCCAATTCCATGAATATGACACCCAGCACAATTACGGGGGTCTAATTTTCTAAGACGTGCTGATGTTTCTTGATTTCGGCCACCATTGCGGTCCACTGTAATCACTAAAACAGCTGCGCCAGCTTTATCAACACGTTGTACAACCCGCTTGGCAACCTCCCGGCTTGAGGTCGCATATAACTGAAACCATACCTCACCCTGCCTAGCAGCAATGACGTCCTCAATAGCGGAAGAGGCAGAATTCGATAAGATATTTAAAAATTCACCAGCCCTAGCCGCCCGCGCCACAGCGATTTCTCCCTCGGGATCATACGCTTTGTTACCACCAGTAGGTGCGACAATAATCGGCGCTTTCCATTTGGTACCAAAGAGTTGATAGGAAGTATCTATCTTACTTACATCCCGCAAACGCCTAGGTCTTAATTGATACTTTAGGAAGGCTTCACGATTTGCCCGTAAAGTAATTTCATCATCAATACCAGATGCTAAATATCCAAAATGCGCTCGCGGGACTTTTTTATAGGCTAAGGCTTCAAAATCAAATATATTGATGGCCTCAGCAGGACTTTGGATCACATCATTTAATTGCAGATTCGAAGACCATACCATAGGATCAGACCGACGACCAAATTCTTGGGAAAATACAGTTTCACTCGGAAGCCCTAGTAATGGACTAGCACTTAACCATTTTAAAAATTCACGACGTTGATCGCTCAAACTGGTAGCATCAGACATGCTCATCTCCTTTTATGATTTGTATATACAGTAGTAAAAATTCAATCTTTTTACAATGCTGTTAAACCCTAAGGAGAGAGAAAAAAGGATCCTAAGATATTGCTAATTAAATTATTTATTAATTATAGAAACATTCAAATTTACTTAACAAAAAGACTCTTTTAGTAATCAATGGACGCCACAAATGGAATAGAAATTCACTAAATCCCAATTAGCTAAGAAGGCGAAACGAAGAAGATTAGACTATGAAATACTACTCAACAAATGGCTCAATCCCAATTGGAATCATCACCTTAGCGGCCTCCTGAGATGAAATAAATTTTACGAAATTACGTGCAACTTCTTTTTCTTTACTGTGCTCAGAAACACCCGCAGCAAAACCAATCCATGTCTGTAATTCTTGTGGTATCAAACCCACATAGTCAACCCCATCAACGCCATAAATCCGCGAGGCAACTACTACAATCATCTCAACTTGGCCATTAGCCACACCCTCTACGTTATACTCACCAGACATAGGCCGCATCTTAGTTGCCATCTCTTGGGAAATACCCAATTGATCAATTAAAGTAACAAAGTATTTGCCACTTGCGCCGTCTCCAGGATAAGCCACTGACTTGGCCTGTAGCAAGGTTTTTTTAAAAGCTTGCACAGTCGATATATCTGGCCGAGGACTACCTTTGCGGATCGCCACCCCTAAACCAATTCGCCCCATAGTCACTCGGCTACTAGAATCTATCTTACCCATACCAATCAAGGCATCTAAAACCGGCGGATTTAAGACGGCTACATCAAAATACTCTCCCGCTTCAATCTTCGATTTAACCGTTGGGTTGACATAAAACTCTAAAACAATCCGATGTCCAGTTACTCGTTGAAATTGGGCGCATAGCTCAATTGTTGCAGGCCTTGAGCCATTACCACTAAGTATTTTAAGCTCTGCGCAAAGCCCTAGCCCCTGGATCATTATTAAGAGAAAAAAAACACCTGATTTACTGATTTTTTGAATGATCCACACTAGCATTTCTCCCTAGTTAATCATCAACTATACCGAATGAATAGCCAACCATTATTTGTTGAATTTTTCTGCCCCACCTATTAAAAAACTTACACAGATTACTGCCAACTCAACTCTCAAAACTGCCGTGTATTTTACTTTTCTAAAGGCTTTTTAGCAGGCATTTCAAACCGTACTGAGCTCGATTTACCAGTGTCACCCGGAAAATCCACCATTAAAGCTCTCACTAAATAAGGCATCCACTGGTGTAAATCAGAAATTTGATCACTACTTGACTGAGCGCTACCCTGCCATACCCGGGTTTTCGTCTTCGCATCTACTACCCACAAATCTAAGCTATTTGTAACAAAAGAATAATTTACCGTCTGATACATTGTCTGAAAGGTGCTAAACGGGGAGCATCTTGGCGGTGCGACAGCGCTCCCCCCAGTACAAAATACTCGTGTTGTTGGAAGCATACTTGGTTCAACGCGCTGGCCAATTTGGCTTGAACTAGCATATTTAAAATCCACTAAGTAATCAGCATTTTTTGACTCTTCAAAACCTACTAAAGTTAATTCTCGGGCGATCACATAACCATACTGTTTTCGTTCCAAATCTTCAGACTGATCCGCACTCGTTAAAAGAGAAAATCGCTTACCAACATATTCCGAAGGTACGCGAACGATAAATTCCTGTTTAATCGTCGGGGCAGATAATTTGTGCGCTGGCGTCGGGAGTTCATGAAAGCGACTTACACGCACATCCACAAAACTCGTACATCCCGAGAATAAAAGTATCATCCCAATGGCAAAGATCCATAAAAGATTTCTACAAACTTGACTCATCTCACCCCCTTCATATCTGCGAATTGTCCTGTCCAATTAGCCGAATCCTAGGTCTTATTCTATTGAGCTGCTAATTCATCTTTAGCAATTGCAACAGCCATCTCGCGCGGTAATAGTACACCATTTTTTACGGCTAAAATCTCTGCCATCACACTCACAGCAATCTCGGAAGGAGTCTTGCTGCCAATATAAATTCCAATTGGCCCACGTAGTTTTTCTAACGAGGCATACGTGTGATCAAAGTGCTCGACCAAACGCTCCTTGCGCGCTTGGTTATTTTTTCTAGAGCCGATGGCTCCGACATAAAAAGCGTTGGTATCTAAGGCCTCAATGAGGGCCAAATCATCTAACTTCGGATCATGCGTCAAAGCAACTACGCAACTTCGGCTATCAAGGCGCATCTGCGTGACCATATCATCCGGCGACATACTAACAACTTTTGCACCACGCACTGCCCAGTTACTCCGGTAAGCGTCGCGTGGGTCACAAACAGTCACTGCAAAACCATTAAATAAAGCCATCAATGCAAGATATTCACTTAACTGCCCGGCACCAATGATTAACATCCGATACTCCGGCCCAAAAGTGTTCGTTAACATGTCAGTCTCGATTACTAATTCCGCAGGACTTGGCGCTAATTTTAAAGTAACTTGTCCATCACTTAAATGTACCGATCTACTGACAAGTTGGCCCTCATCTAATCGTGCCAACAAGTCCTCTAACAAAACTACTTTGGGATTATATTCTAGAAGTAACTCTAAGGTTCCACCACATGGCAAACCAAAACGATGCGCCTCGTCAGCGGTAATCCCATACTGAATCAAACGTGGGATCTGGTCAGTTATTAATTGCTCATGGGTATAACTTCTAATTAAGTCGTCCTCAATACAGCCACCCGAGACACTGCCCATGACGCGTCCGTCCTCGCACAATGCCATGATCGAGCCAATTGGTCGAGGTGAGGAACCCCAAGTCCGAACAACTGTGGCCAACAGCGCCGCCTTACCCTGTGCTCGCCAGGCAACTAACTCACGCAATACTGTTACGTCAATATTTTCCATCACCACTTCATCCAACTTTCATCAAGTCAACAAAATACAACATGACATTATGGTAACTCAATTACTAATCCTGTTTTTTTCTGGAACAATATTAAATCTTCAGGGGTATCCATGTCAAAAATAAAATGCTCGTTGTGCGTCTGCCAAATATCAACTTCTTCGGGATGCGAATCCATATAACCCCGGACAGTCTGCTTTGGACTTTGTATTAATATCTCCCGAAAAACTTGACCAGACATGATAACCGGATTACCACGCTTCTCAGCTACTTGTGGAAACACGAATTGACCGTGCGTACGAACTTTGAAGCGCTCTACTAATTGTCTTAAATCAGCCACGTCCAGTAAGGGCTGATCACCCAGCATCATGATGACTAGGTCAGGCTCCGGCACCATCAAACCGAGGTGCTCTAAGCCCAACCGCACAGAGCTGGCTTGACCTTTTTTTGAATCGATATTTTGCACCAAATACACCTTGGGTAATTGCCTCGACAAGGCCTGGATCTGCTGTGTAATCACTGCCTGATAAGCCCCCGTGACAACGACACACGTTTGAATCCCTAGCGCACTCATCGACTCTAAATGTCTCTCTAAAAGCGTTTTACCAGATACCCGCAGTAATACTTTGGGAATGTTTCCTAAACGAGCGCCCTCACCAGCTACTAGTAGAATGGCCGCCATGTTTAAAGTCTTCTCTCGCCGTAATTTTTCAACTCGCTTTTGCATGGGATTGGTATATACCGGCATGATATGAATACCCCGTGGGTCAAGCCGAATATATATGTCGCTGTGCAATTGAAAATCTAAATCGTTCACTAAGCGCGTACTTAAATCAATCTGCATCCGCGGTTGATGCGTAATTGAAAAAATAAATTGCACCGTGGCAATATCTCCTAATTGACGAATCTTTGAAATCCGCGCCGCAATCGTATTTGCCAGACCGCGATCTTCTCGCATCAGCTCAACATGCTCACCCGCAATGACCCATTTGACTTCCGTTTGATTGGGCAATCGCCCCTTATCAGTGATCTCTAAAGGATAAGCATCAACCCCCTGCCCCCAGAGTAATCTGCCAGGCTTAGGATCTGACTTTTGACCTGGAATCGGTCCTTGAAAAAAAGTTCCAGAATAAATATCATTCAAACCAACTAGTTCTGCTACTCTTGCATTGCGCGGACTCGATACAATGAGCTCAGCAGGGGCCTGCTGTAAACTCCTACCCTGATCTAAGATACACATTCGATCACTTAACAAACGCGCCTCCCTTAAGTCATGTGTCACCATCACAATCGGAATGGCTATATGTTCGCGTAATTTGATTAACTCTTCATATAAAGTTTTACGGGTTGGATAATCCACTGCAGAAAAAGCTTCATCTAACAAAAGTAACTTCGGTTGCCTTGCAAAAGCCCTAGCTAGAGCAACCCGTTGCCGCTGACCACCGGATAATTCACTGGGCAAACGATTTTGTAAATCTACTAACTGCATATCCTCCATTAAATTGTATGCATACTCTTGCCCTGCTTTGTCTGGCAGGGCTAAACAAATATTTTGCAGAGCTGTTAAGTGCGGGAATAAGGCGTAATTCTGAAAAACCATGCCCACTAAACGGTCGTGAGCTGGCACAAAAATATTTTTAGCTGAATCAAACCAAACCGTCTGATCTAACTCTATCACCCCTTGCGTAACAGGCAACAAGCCCGCTAACGCTCTTAGAGCAGAAGTCTTACCACTGCCAGAGGGTCCGACTAAAGCTAATAACTCGCCTACCTGACATTCAAAATGCATGTCTAAATAAATGGGCCCCGCCTGAATGAGTTCCGCCTTTAACATTTTAGTGTGCCACCCCACGAACAACACTTTTTCGATTGAGTATTTGACTTAATAAAAGCGTTACAAATGAAAATAATAGTAAACAAAATGACATCACTCCGGCACCATCCATATCAAGCGCCTGTACTCGATCATATATTGTTATCGATAAAGTTCTGGTTTGCCCAGGAATATTGCCGCCAACCATTAACACAACTCCAAACTCACCAATAGTATGCGCAACAGTCATGACAGTAGCACTACAAATACCTTTCCATGCTAGTGGTAACTCAATGATCCATAAACGCTTGAGAGGATTTAAACCGCAGGTCGCTGCTGCGTCGCGAAGCTCAATCGGAATCGCCTCAAAGGCTCTTTGAATCGGAATAAATGCAAAAGGTATGTTAACGATTAAGCTAGCGATGAGAATTCCAAAAAAAGAAAAAACAATCGAATTACCAGTGAGCTCATAAAACCAACTCCCTAAAAAACCGGTATTTCCAAAACCAACTAATAAATAGTAACCAAGAACGGTCGGCGGCAATACTAATGGTAATGTCAAGCCAGCTTCCAGAAATTGTTTTAGCCAACTAGAGCTTCGGACTAAATAATGCGCCAGCAACACCCCCATGGGAATCAAAATAATCGCTGTCAAACATGCCAAAAACAACGATAAGCGAAAGGCCTGCCAATCCATCAAGATCTCCACTCATGCATAGTAATTGTCAGCAAAAGTACTTTATTCAAAACCAAACTCTTTAAAAATCTTCTGGCTTTTTTCAGTCTGTAAATACACATAAAATTCTTTAGCGCCGCGACTGGCTGCTGGAGTTAAAGCCATCCGTTGAATAAGAGGCAGATGTGTACTTGGGGGAATCAAAACATATCCGCCTTTTTGTTGCACTGTAGAGTGTTTAGCAAGTGCTAACGGAATCAATCCCCCTTGCACAGATCCAGAAATTGCAAATTGAGTGGCCTGACTAGCATTCTCGCCCAAAATAAGCTTTGGTACTGCGATTTCCCATAACTGGGCACTTTTTAATGCTTGCTCTGCCGCTACACCATAAGGTGCATGAGCTGGATTGGCAATCGCTAAACTCCGAATCCGACCATCTTTTAGAGCATTACCAAATTCCAATAAATTCGGGCTTAGTAAATTTGGCCACTTCTCTAAAATAGGCTTTGGAATAAATAAAACCAATCGCCCCTGACCATACACGACACCCTGATCTAGCGTTTTTCGTTGCTCACTTAACCTAAAAATATACTGCTCATCAGCCATCATCAAAATATCATAATCCCCACCTTGCATGATTTGCTGGTAAAAATTTCCAGACGACCCGTAACTAACCTTTACCGCCTGACCAGTTTCTTTAAAGTAATTGGCAATCATCAAGTCAAGGGCGTAGCGCACATCTGACGCTGCTGCAATTAGAATCCGCTGCTGCTTCGTATCTTTCATCTGGACCTGAGCAATACATAACTCCGTAGATAGACTAAAACTCAGTAAGGCCAGAAATATAGTTCGTTGCAGAAAAAGGTGTCTAGGCCGAATGAGCAAAAATTCAGAGAAGTGTGCCAAGATAATTTGAAGAAGTTTCATCTCATTTACCTAATTTCACAGCATTAGCTTTCAATTAAAGAATGATTCGCCTAGATGCAATACAGCCATTTAGCAGCCACCATTCCCACAAAAATTATGCACCAATCACACTACCAAAGCATAGAAGAAATCATGATTTGATTCAATCTGCCCAAGAGATCCCACCTATGTACAAAACTGTTTTTTAACCTCAATTAACAAATCCCTTAGGTTGGCTTGACCTCATTAACAATTGCTTGATTTTGTAAAAATGCCGCAATCGCCATCCCCAGACCTTCACGCATCTTTGCAAAAACAGGTTGCGATACAAACCCTAAATGGGGTGTAATTAATAAATTAGGGACCTGCGTAATCGGATCAGCAAGAGTGAGTGGCTCAACATCAAAGACATCTAAAGCTGCCATCGCAGGACGCTGCATCTTCAAGGCCGCAAGTAAATCTGACGTCACAATCAAAGCGGAACGAGAAGTATTGACCAAAAGGCTGTCTGGCCGCATCATTGCAAGACGCTTGGCATCCATTAAATACCTAGTCCCCTCGCCAGGAACTAAATGCAAGGTAACAATCCGGGAAGTTGATAATAATTCTTCTAAACTCACCGCCTTAACACCCTTGGCCGCAGCTCTTTCCGGAGTCATATGCGGACTCCAAGTAACAACGTCCATGCCAAAGGCCAAACCTACTTGCGCAACTCGCCCACCAATTGCCCCTAACCCTAAAACACCCAAACGCTCGCCATGCAAAGGTGGCATCACGGAATACGCGTTTCGCCACAAACCGTCCTTGACCAACTGATTTTGCTCAATCAGCCGTTTGTAAGCCCCTAAAATTAAAGTCCATGTGATTTCAACAGTTGTCTCTTTCGAGGGACCAAACTCCGTAAAACTAACCGGAATATTACGCTCTTTTAAAGCGCCATAATCAATCGCTAAATTACGATTACCGGTAAAAATTACATATTTCAAGTTAGGTAATTGATCAATTAAATCCTTCTTCAAGGGCGTCCGATCACGCATTAAAACCAAAATATTGGCTGGCAAAACCGCCTCTAAAAGCGCCTTACCTTCCAACGGCTGATGGTGCACAGTCATTGATGCTGCACTAGCAATCACCGGATGCTCTTTGACTAATACTAAATTCTTCTCAAAATCATCTAACACTACAATATTCATGAAATACCCCTATGATAGTAAATCTTGGTTTCTACTGCTATGTCATTTCTTTGCTGCGCTAAACTAATTTTTTCCATGCTCCAGATACAAGCCTGCAGCTCTTTTAGCTGTAGCATAGCGGCGCCGACACCGAACCGACAAATGAATATTGTCGTGTAAATTAGGATCTCCTGTCTTAGTTTGGCGCATTGTATTTTCTATATGTGGCTGGCATGAATCATATCACTTGCTCACAATAAAACCTGCATCGAATGCGATTTTTGGAAAATATCAAAAAAATAGGATAATTGGATAAATACTTACAAAATCTCCCAAATACGGTAACTCACCCAGAAAGTATCCACATGGAAATATTAGGCTCACAAACCATCCCAGCAACCCAAGAACAGGTTTGGGATGCCCTAAATAATCCCGATGTACTCAAAAAGTGTCTACCTGGTTGTGAATCCGTTGAACAAACGAGTCCAGATCTTTTTAAAGTCAAAATTACGACAGCCATTGGTCCATTGAAAGCCAAATTTAGTGGCACCCTACAAGTAACAGAAGCAAAACCGCCTGAGTCATGCGTCCTCATTTTTGAAGGTCAAGGTGGCGCAGTTGGCTTTGGTAAAGGATCTTCTTCCGTGACCCTTAAAACCGTTCCCCACGGGACAGAGTTAAGTTACTCTGCAAAAGCGCATGTGGGGGGTAAATTAGCTCAAATTGGCTCCCGTCTAATCGACAGCGTTGCAAAAAAAATGTCTGATGATTTTTTTAAGGCATTTAATCAAGAGCTTGGTGGTACAGGCATTCAACCAACGCCAGTAGACCGTCAAAACCAAGAAGAATCTTCTGAGAATACGTTTGCTAAAAACTCAGCAGAATCGTCTGGCTCAACCCCCGGCACAATGGTGCCAGCGTGGTGGTTAATTATTGCCGCGGGTGTCGGTGTCATAGGAACGCTAGCAGTTCATGTATTCTTAAAATAAAAACACCCGACAGATCTAAGTGGCAAAAAGTATCCAAACTAATTAAGATAGCCAAAAATTAATCGCGATTGGCTATGTTTTAGAACCATGTTTCAGTACAGAAAAAATTACTAATCAATTTAGAACTATGGTTTAATAAACAATCTTAAAAAAATAATTAATATCAAGGAGATCACATGACAATTCAAATCCAAGTCAATGGCACGATGCAATCCGTCGATACTGATGCCAATACCCCTTTGCTGTACGCACTGCGAAATGACTGCGATATTAATTCTGCGAAATATGGTTGTGGTGCCGGCCAATGTGGCTCTTGTACTGTAATTATTAACGGTAACCCCGTGCGATCCTGCGTTACTCCAGTCGGGAGCGTAAAAAGTAACATCACAACGCTTGAATCCTATAAAAACGACCGCGTTTTATCGGCGTTAAATAAAGCCTTTATTACCGAACAAGCCGTGCAATGTGGGTTTTGTATTGCCGGTATGATGATGAGCGCTAAAGTATTATTAGATAAAAATAAAAAACCCACTGTTCGCCAAATTAAATCTGCCCTGAACGGCAACCTCTGTCGCTGCGGTACTCATACTCGCATCATCAAAGCTATTCAATTAGCCTCTAAGGAGTTAGCATGAACGCCCCCTTAAAAAACTCACGCCGCCTTTTTCTAAAGCACTCAACTGGCCTTGTAATCGGCTTTAGCTCGGTACCAGCATTGCTCGCACAAAATAATACGACGCCTCCACTGCCAGGCAGCCTTGCCGGCAATCCTCAAATCGATAGTTGGCTATACATTAACCCGAAAGGGATAGTCACAGTCTACTCAGGCAAAGTTGAATTTGGTCAAGGTATCACAACGGCTTTAAAGCAAATTGTTGCCGATGAACTCGATCTAGATATCAATCGAATTGAAATGATCCCAACGACTACTGGACTTTCCCCAGATGAAGGCGTTACTTCCGGAAGTCAATCGGTAGAATTCGGTGGCCTTGCCCTACGTTATGCCTGTGCCCAAGCCAAAGGTACCCTCCTCGAAAAAGCTGCTACGCAACTTGGCGTGCCGCAGTCTGAACTCCGAGTATCGGATGGCAATATTCTTGCGAAAAGCGGCCAATCAACTAGCTACTGGTCTTTAACAGAAGATAAGCTTTTAAACCAACGGGCTAATCTGAAATACAAACCCAAAGATGCTTCTGCTCATCACTATATTGGTATCTCCGTTCCGCGCGTGGATATCCCCGCGAAGGTTTCAGGGGGTGCAGCTTATGTGCAAGATATGCGAATGCACGGGATGCTCCACGCCCGCGTAGTTCGTCCTCCCGCACCAAGAGCACAACTACTGAGTATTGATGAAGTCAAAATCAAAGCTCTCCCCGGAGTAGTCGGGCTTGTTCGAGATGGTAGCTTTTTAGCTGTAGTCGCAAAACGTGAGGAACAGGCCATCAAAGCGCTTGACTTAGCAAAAAGTCTCGCTAAATGGGAGTTGAAAAATGATTTGCCAGCTTCTTATAAGGACTGGTATGCGTCAATGAAGAAAATAAACGGCGTAGTTACTGAGCATGCTATTAAATCAAACCCCAGTAATCCAGCTGTTAAAACGCTGGTCGGAGAATATACTAAACCATTCATCATGCATGGCAGTATCGGCCCATCTTGCGCTCTTGCGATTATGAATCAGGGAGTTATGAAGATTTATACCCATAGCCAAGGGATGTACCCACTCCAAACTGACCTAGTCAAAGCACTTGGTATGCCCCCAGAAAAAATTATCTGTATTCATACTGAGGGATCCGGTATGTATGGCCAAAGTGGCGCCGATGACGTAGCCCTTGACGCCGCCCTTGTTGCCCGCGCGTTTCCAGAAAAGCCAATCCGCATGCACTGGACGCGTGAGGAAGAAATGAAGTGGGAACCCTTTGGTAGTGCTATGAGCATGAAAGTTGCCGCGTCCCTAGATCAATCAGGAAAAATTGTCGACTGGCAATTTGAACTGTGGAGTAACACCCACAGTACCCGTCCCGGCGCAAAAACAGGCAATAATTTATTTACGAGTTGGTATCTCAATGATCCTCAAAAGCCCTCACCAATAACCAATATACCCCTTCCTGGTGGCGGCACACACCGCAATGCGATTCCGCTTTACAACTTCCCAAATCAAAAAGTTGTAAACCATTTAATTGAAGAAATGCCGATTCGGGCATCAGCACTGCGTACTCTAGGCGCTTATGCAAATGTATTTGCCATCGAATCCATGATGGACGAGCTCGCTAAAGCAGCCAATACGGATCCCGTTGAATTCAGATTAAAGCATATGGATAATCAACGAGCACGGGACGTGATAACCAAAACAGCTCTGCTAGCCAAATGGAATCCGAAGCAATTATCTGCGAAGAAAAATGGCAAATTATATGGTCGAGGATTTGCCTTTGCTCAGTATAAAAATCTACAAGTATGGAACGCCGCAGTCGCTGATGTCGAAATTGATCCAACCACTGGCAAGGTTCGCGTGACTCATTTTTATAGTGTGGCAGATGCTGGTTTAATTATTAATCCAGATGGCTTTAAAAATCAAATTGAGGGTGGACTGATTCAAGCTGCTAGTTGGACTATCTTTGAAGAAGTTCAGTTTGATAAAACCCAGATCAAAAACAGCTCCTGGGGAGATTATCCAATCTTACGTTTTGAGGATGTTCCTGAAATCGAAGTCGAACTGATTAACCGCCCATCCGAAAAGTCGGTTGGGGTTGGCGAAGGTTCGCAAGGGCCAGGTGGTGCAGCTATCGCTAATGCCGTGGCTGCAGCAACCGGTAAAAGAGTTTATGATTTACCCTTAAGTCCGACTCGGATTAAAAATTCACTTACCAAAACTTAACTTTTCTTGATGGATTAGATATGTCCTTACCTACCTTAGCAGAATTTACTGAAAAAACGAGTGCCCTAGGCTATGACGGCGTATCGATTCGTACCTGGGAGCCTAACTCTGTAAGTCAGACCCATACCCATGAATTTGCTGTGCACGCAGTAGTTGCTCAAGGGGAGATGTGGCTTACCCGCGGGGATGATACCCAACACCTCCAAGTAGGTGATACTTTTACTATGGAGCCTGAGACCCCTCATGCAGAAAAATACGGTTCACAGGGTACTATTTACTGGGCGGCAAGACGTTTTCCGAAGATTTAAATTCTTGATCAAACACTTCAAAAATTGGAGTTGCTGGTACCGCCGTTTTTGTAAGCTACTTCAATTAATACTCGTCTATAGTTTTTTCTCAAATGTTAGCTACGGGCAAACACCCCTTCCTTCGAATAGTCCTATAGAATTACTGGTTTTAGGTTCTGGCGGCCCGCGAGCCGAAGGAAGAGCCTCATCAAGTAATATCCTTTTAATCAACGGGAAAGCAGTTGTCCTGGTCGATGCCGGTTCAGGTGCATTTGTTCGTAGCGGCGAATTAAAGTTAAATATTGATCAACTTGAACTGATCTTTTTTACGCATTTTCATATTGATCACTCTGCAGATTTTCCTGCTCTAGCAAAAACTAGGGCGCAAGGCCGAACAGGCACAATTACCTTCAACGTTTTTGGTCCGAAGGAAAATATTGGCCATCCGAGTGCCAACCAATTTATAGCTCAAATGTTTGGGCCAGGTGGTATTTTTGCCTATCAGCCAAGCTTTGGAACCCCTGAAAAATTTATAGTAACAGACCTGCCATTTGGTTTAGATACGCAATTACTAGTCATTTATGACCAGCAAGGCTTAAAAGTAACCACTATTGGTACAAACCATGGACCAACACCATCAGTGGCTTACCGGTTTGATTACCAAGGCCGTAGCATCGTATTCTCTGGTGACACAAATCCAAGCGCGCAAGACAATTTAATTAAACTCTCAAAAAATGCTGACCTACTTGTTTTTAATTGTGCTATCTTGGACGATGCCGGCTCAACTGCGCAAAGTAGCAATCGTCACACCCCGCCAAAAATGATTGGCAAAATTGCTCATGAGGCTCAGGTCAAACAACTTGTTTTGAGCCACATCATGCCCATCGTTGACCGGGCTAAAGATCAAGTAATCAAATCTATAGGCAGTATTTATTCGGGGAAAGTCCTTTTTGCAGAGGATAAAAAAACGTATCCTCTTGAGCCATAAATCCAAGTCATGACTTTCGCTGCCAAGAAACTTCAGTAAATATCTCAACTAAAAAATCAATCCAAACACGAAGTTTTGGGGGTACGTTTTTGAGCTGTGGAAATACTACCGAAATATCATACCCCTTCGCCCGAGAGGACTCTAACACCTTCACTAGTTGACCGGTTGCAATCATCTGACTGGCATAAAACTCAGCTACCTGGATTAATCCTAAGCCACTGGCC
>RFMZ01000211.1 GCA_009927445.1 Betaproteobacteria bacterium | reverse complement strand
GAATAATATATTTTAAATATTTAATTTAAAAATTTAAAAATTTTATATTTATAATATGCATTTAGTTTCTTATTCAATGAATGAGGTCCTTCCGAGGATAAAATATGAAAATTATAATTGTTGGTGCCGGTAGGGTCGGAGAGAGTGTTGCACGTAATCTCGCTTCTGAAAAAAATGAAATTACAATTATTGATCCTAAAGCAGATTTAATTGCACTCGTTCAAAGTCAGATTGATTTACGTGGCATTGTTGGTAATGCTGTAGAGCCATCTATTTTAAAAGCTGCTGGGGCTGGAGAAGCCCAGATGATGATAGCTTGCGCATCGGCGGCTGAAACAAATTTAGTTGTCTGTAAATTGGCGCATGATCTTTTTAAGATACCTACAACAGTTGCTCGTATTAGTTATGACGACTATCAAAATGGTTCAGAAATTTTAAGAAAGGATGGTGGTTTTGCGGTTGATTATGTCATTTGCCCAGAAAAAAGTGTAACCAATTATATTCATGAATTAATTGATCACCCAGAAGCATTGCAGGTTTTGAAATTTGCAGAGGGTCTCTTAAGTCTGGTTGCTGTTCGGGCAGTGGCTGATAGTGTCTTAGCACGACATACTATTGCTGAGATTCCCAGTTTGATTCCAAATATCCAAATGCGCATAGTAGCGATTTATCGAGATGGTGGAACTTTTATTTATCCGGATCAATCTACACAAATTCAGCCAGGTGATGAAGTATTTTTATTAGCCCCTAAGGATCATATTCATAATGCTCTTGGGGCGATTCATGATTTTGATCGACCTATTAAACGTATTATGATTGCTGGCGGTGGTCGGGTTGGTTACCGCTTAGCAAAGACTTTATCTAAAGATCACCAAGTAAAAATTTTAGAGGGAAATAAGAGTCGTTGTGAGTATTTGTCTGCAGAGTTATCCTCGAAAGTCATCGTATTACATGGTAATTCGAATGATGAAAACATCTTAGTTGAAGAAAATATCAATAGTATGGATTTATTTATTTCTTTAACTAGTAATGATCAGGATAATATTATGTCTAGCCTACTTGCCAAAAAATTAGGGGCTAGACGAGTAATTACCCTTGTTAATCGTAAGTCATATGCAGAATTAATTGAAGGATCTCAAATTGACATTGCTATATCTCCGGCGAGCACGATTATTGGCGAGTTATTAGCATATGTTCGGCGCGGTGACGTTGAGGCGGTGCATAGTCTGCGAGGTGGAGCTGCTGAGGCTTTAGAAGGTTTAGTTCGTGGAGATCAAAAAAATAGCCAATTAATTGGTAAGCAAATTAGCGAGATTAATTTACCCGAGGGTGCGCAAATTGGTGCAATTGTTCGAGGAAGACATTTACCTGATGGTCGTTTAGCCAATCTTTCTGTGGCTCAAATAGCCATAATTTTCCCAGAAAAGGGTACGCGAATTGAACCTTGGGACCACTTGGTCATATTTTTACCAAATCGTCGTAGTGTTCATGCAGTTGAGAAGCTTCTTAACGCAGATAGAGACTAGTTAGATGAAACATTATTTACCTGTAATTACCATCTTGGGACTTTTATGTATGATTTTTTCATTGATGATGGGCGGGCCTATTCTGTATTCCTTGATTCAGGGTGATGCAGGTTTAGAGGCTCTTTCAAAAGGAGCCTTGATAACCTTTGTATGTGGTTTTTTCCTTTTTACGTCGTTTCGTAAATATAAGCGGGAGTTACAACCCCGGGATGGCTTTTTATTGGTCACCTCTACCTGGACTTTATTGCCAGTATTTGGTGCTTTGCCGCTCATGTTATTCATACCAAATTTAAGTTTTACAGATGCGTATTTTGAAGCGATGTCAGGTTTAACGACTACGGGTTCAACGGTTTTAGTTGGCCTAGATGATTTGCCACATTCGATAAATATTTGGCGTTGTTTGATGGTATTGATTGGAGGTATGGGCATTTTAGTCTTAGCTGTAGCTATATTGCCCTTGATTGGTGTTGGTGGAAGTCAGATCTACCGAGCAGAGACGCCTGGTCCTATGAAGGATGAAAAATTAACTCCCAGAATTACTGATACTGCTCGAGGCTTATGGATCACCTATTTTGTAATTTCAATGGCCTGTTTTATTTCGTATGGTTTTGCAGGGATGTCCTGGGTTGACGCATTTATGCATATGTGTAGCACAATGGGATTAGGTGGATTTAGTTCCCACGATGCAAGTTTTGGCCATTTTAATTCGCTAGCGATTGAATCAGTCGCAAATGTATTTATGTTGTTAGCTGGCGTGAATTTTGGTTTATATTTTGTAATGTGGCGTCGTCGCCGAGTAATTTCTATATTTCAGGATGTGGAGGCGCGCTGGTTTTTTATTACGGTATTTGTAAGTGTCTTTGTAATTGCTATTTATTTGGTCTATCACGGTGTCTATGAGTCCTTTGGTGAGGCATTAAGGCACTCAGCTTTTAACGTGATTTCGATTGCAACTACGACAGGATTTGCTTCAGTAGATTATGCGTTATGGCCTATTTTTGCACCTATTTTCATGTTGATTTTATGTTGTTTTGCAACGTGCGCTGGTAGCACTGGTGGAGGTATTAAAATGATCAGAGCTATTTTGGTGATTAAACAGGCTCGTAATGAGTTATTAAGATGTGTGCATCCCCACATTATTAAACCTGTTCGCTTAGCACACAGTATTGTTGACGATAAGGTCATGCAATCAATTTTTGCTTTTTTATTAATTTACATTGCGACTATTACTGTATCAACACTATTGATGTTAGTTTCGGGTGCCGACGTAATTACTGCTACGACGGCGGTTATTGCCTCAATTAATAACACGGGTCCAGGTTTAGGTGAGGTTGGTCCGGCGAGCAACTATCAAGCTTTATCCGATTTTCAAACTTGGATTTGTAGTTTTTTAATGCTAGCGGGACGTTTAGAACTTTTATCAGTTTTTGTGTTGTTGACGCCCCAATTTTGGCGTAGGTAGTATGCAAATAGAATTTAATTTTTAAATTTACTAAAAAACTTACCAAACTTTTTTCCAAGTTCATAGGGATTATGATTACGCGCACTGTCATATTCCTTTCTTTTGATGGGATCTCCAAGGATTTGATAAGCCTGCTCGATTGCTTGCAGATCAAGTCTAGCTTGGTTCTGTTCGACTAGGCTGGTTGTTGAATCCTGCAAGATATGTTGATGATGTTTAGAAAGGGCCTGATAAGCCGAGTGAATTACCACATCACTTGCTTGGTCAAGAACACCCAAAGTTTGATAATAATCAGTCATGAAAATTTAACCAAGTTGGACAAGCATCATTATTCGTGCTCATTGTAGGCCGATAAACTCGGTGAAGTATGGCACGTCCATTAAAATAGGTACAGACAAAAGCAGCCTCATCGCGATTTATCAAGCCAATTTGCGCACTAACAGTTTCTGGAAAAGCTGCATTTTTTTCAACTACACTTTCTTTGATAAGGATTTGTTTGCCGCTGAAATATAAAAATATCCAGAATAGAAAGAGTGCTGAGAGTGAGAGTTTGAGTGTTCGCATCATTTTTACGCAATTTAAATATATCATGATGGTATCAAATATAGGGAATCTTATGCATAGATTATGGAAAAAATTCTATATACGCTCTGCGTTAGTAGGTATGAGCATGATGAGTTTTTCAGTTTTTTCGCAATGGATTGGATTACAGTGTGTTCAGTCTAGTAATAGACAATTGGATCGGGTAATCGAATTTAATGAGTCAACGAACCAAGTTCGAATAGATGGTGTGAAGATATTTCCAGCAACAATTACACCTACTTTGGTTTTATTTAATGATGTTGCTGAAAATTTAAACGCAAATCAGATATCGATTAATCGGGGTAACGGCAGAATGACCAGTACTCTAAATCCAGTCATTTATGACTGTGCCATTTTAAATAAACGTTTTTAACGCGCATTCTTGGGTAATTTAGATGTTTCTCATCACCGAAGTCAAATATTTTTGTAACACGATTAATTATGTTTTCAGCAGATATTAGTTCTTTGACGCAAACGGATCAAATTTATCAAAAGACCATCTTAGAGGCGGTTTCCCGAACTTTTGCTCTAACCATTCCTTTATTACCGACTAATTTAGAAATTGTCATTGGTAATACGTATTTATTATGTCGTATTATCGATACGATTGAGGATGCTATTTGTATTCCATTAGAACAAAAAAACGCGCTCTCTAACTTATTCTTAGCGACTGTTTTGCATGGAAGTGCCCCAGATATATTTACCCAAAAAGCGACTGCGCTATTAGTGGAGCATACAATTCAGGCGGAGTTAGATTTAATTCAAAATACGTCAACCATATTACGAATATTTGCTAGTTTTTCTGAAGATCAGAAAGAGGCGATTGGTAGATGCGTCAAGATCATGTCTTTGGGGATGCAGCAATACCATATGAAGCAAAGTATCGATGGCTTACAGGATCTTCAAGAATTAAGTCATTATTGTTATGTGGTTGCTGGGGTAGTTGGTGAATTACTAACGACTTTGTTTAAATTACAATCAACTGACTTTGTCAGAGCGATTGATGGCCAGGAGACTTTGGCCATTGGTTTTGGACAAGCATTACAAATGACTAATATTCTGAAGGATGCGCAGGAAGATCTTCAGCGTGGAGTTGTGTGGTTACCTAGAGGAGTTGATCAACGGGTTTTATATGACACGGTCTACCAATGTCTTTGTCAAGCAATGACATACATCACCTTAGTTCCTAAAAAAGAGATAGGTATTCGGAGGTTCTGTTTTTTGGCTTTTGGATTGGCTGTGATTACCCTAGAAAATTTAGTCAGTAATCAGATGAATTCTCAATTAATTGCAAGAAAATTATCGCGTCGTCAGGTCGGTTACTTTTATCTATTAACGAAGTTCATTGTTTATAGTGACTCTTTGATGAGAATATTTTTTAGACTACAAAGTCGATCTTTACGGGCATTGATTAAGCCCACATCTAAGGTCCTTTAAGCGGCTTGCCGGTTTTTTGATTTTTTAAATTGCTGCCTAGCAGCGTAAGTGAGGGAGTGTAAATGCAGCATTTTTTTAGAATTGTAATTACTAGTCTTCTCTTAGTTTTGGTTGGTGGCTTGGGCATATGCCATGCGCAAAATTCTAAATACCAGATAATTCCGAAGAGCTTTGACGGTATTGGTAAGTTGTATATGGGTAGAGAAATTTCTCAAGTGATGGGGTGGCAGGGGGCCTTTTGGCTTGAGCGAAAAGAGCGTCAAAAGGAAGAGCGCACCGATTTATTGTTACCCTTACTCAATGTCGTACCGGGTATGGTGGTCGCCGATATTGGTGCGGGTACAGGTTATTTCTCTAAAGGTTTAGCGCAATTAGTCAGCTCATCAGGGACTGTTTATGCAGTAGATATTCAAGCTGAAATGGTGAAAATGCTTACCGAACTAGTTCAGCAAAGTGGTTTAAAGCAAATTAAGCCATTACAAAGTTCACTGACCAGTTTGCCACTTCCTCGGGCTGGTCTAGATTTAGCGATTATGGTCGATGTGTATCATGAACTGGAATACCCTGATGAGGTATTGGGCAGTTTAGTCGAGTCAATCAAACCAGGGGGGCGAGTCGTCTTTGTAGAGTATCGCGCAGAGGATTCTCAAGTTCCAATCAAAAAATTACATAAAATGAGTATTGCCCAGATTCGGCTTGAGGCCCAGCAACAGGGTTTAATCTGGGAGCGAACCGAAAATAACCTACCTTGGCAACATGTTGTTATTTTTAGAAAGCGCTAATTTACATTCTTTTTTGAAGTGCCGCACAGGGATCGGCCCGCTGCGATACTGGCGTAAACCAGACATAATCCGCTTTATGTTTGAGTGATGAGAGGACTTCTTGCAGAGTAGAAAGATCCTTTAAATCTGGACTTTCAATCAATAGAATACTAATTAATTGCGTTGTTGGTAGATTGGCTTTGATGATTTGTGGCACACCAATATCCTTCCAGGCGTGGCCATTTCCCGAGAGCAAAATAGCGGGTTGATGCTCGATTAGTTCTAGAGCCATATAAGCGTCTCGAGCGCGCTGTACTAAAGACATTTTGGGCAGACTTGCCTTGGGAAATAAATTACAGTGCCCATCCTGAATTGCCTGAAATAGTGTATTTTCGGCATTCTCTGAGAGTTTTGCAAGCTGTAACATTTGCCGGATTGTCGGGGGTAAGTTCGCATCTTGATGAGCAAAAATTTCTTTTCCGGCAGACGGTGGTAAGTTACCGCCTAGGAGAGGGAGTTGAAGCTCTGCTATGGCATTAAAAAGTGGCCGATGCAAAGGCCATTGCCAGGCTTTTAAATCGAATCCCGCATTTTTTAAATCTTCCTCCAAGTTTAGATTCCATTGCACAGTTTTTTTTGCAGGCAGGTGCTCTGCGATGATAGTTACAGATCTTTTTGGTAATTGTCGAAGTAAATTTGCTCGGAGCTCATGATGATAAGGGTTGTCATGTAACTCTCCCAAGATTGTCACTTGAGCTTGATTAATTCTATGTACAAGATTTTCAAGACTCAGTAATTGTTGATTTGCTGTTGCGTAGATGACTGGACTTGTATTTGGTGTGTCTTTTACTTTATCCTGACCTAAGCAGAACAGAGGAAGGGCGCACAGTTGCAAAGTAATCGCTACAAGGGATTGTCTAGGGGATTTAAAAATACATTTTTTAAATATCGCGTATGTGGATTTGTTCAAGATGATTCGTATTGGGCTAGGCTGAGTTAAAGAAGTGATGCTCGGTAGAATTGAGTTAAAGTCAAATTTTAATCGGAATGAGGGTATTTTGGTAAATGCCCTAAATAGGACAAAGTCCAGCAATACAGCATCAAATCTCAAAAAGGTGTAATATAAGTGAATACCCTTATTCCACTTAAGTTTAGATCGTAATCTGAAAGAAATGATCCAGAGCAACCACAATATCTTTGAAGGCTGTACTTTGTGTAATTTAATCGATACAGCAGTATCCGCCGGTGTTTTTCAGGTATGGAGTCAATTAGTGGCTAAGTCAAAGTGGTTACAAGTTTTATCAAGTCAGCAAGAGGACTTTACCTTATTTGCTCCGACTGATAAGGCCTTTGCGACCTTGTCCGAAGATTATATTGCAAACCTTCAAGCGAATTCCTCCATGCTAGATCGCTTCCTGGGGCATTTTATTGTTCCGCGCATGGCTTTAATTTCTGGTGAAGATGTCAGACAAGTTTCAGTGGTAGGTGATGATTTATTGATTAGAACGGTTAATGATCGAGGGATGGTAAATTCAGCCAAGATCACCTTTCAGAACATCTTAGCTACAAATGGCATTATTCATGGCATTGATACGATACAAATCTTTAATACCCAATTAGCGAGTACCTCGGATGGGTTATGATCCGCGTTGTTGTGGCTCAAACGCCTGTATTATTAACGCCGCGGGAAGGTGTTGGTGCGGGCAGATCTGGGATGGGGAAAAAATGTGCTATCCCAAACCTGATCAGCAATTAGTCAAGCAAGAGCCGATTGATCAGCCGCCAGAGAATCCTTCGAAGTAATGAGTACCTATTCAAATTAAGTTAGTCCATGTCTTCGGTAAAATCAGAGTACAAACTGTTAACCGTTTTTTATGATGGCAGATGTCCGCTTTGCCAAGCTGAGATTTTATTTTTATCGCGTAGATCTCAACCACAAATCTTACGTTTTATTGATATTCATTCTAGTAATTATGATGCAAGTGCGACAGGCGTTTCTTGCGAAGAGGCGATGGCAGCTTTATATGGTCAAATTGAGGGTGAGTCAATTATGCAAGGTGTGCAAGTATTTTCAGAGGCCTATCGTCGCGCCAACTTACCTGTTCTAGCTTGGCTATTTTCTAGACCTTGGTTAAGACCGTTGCATGATAGAGCTTATCGTATTTTTGCTAGAAATCGGCACTCAATTTCTCAATTATTGGGCCCGCTTTTATTAAGGATTGTTCAATATGGAAAACACTAAACCTTCCAAATACGTTGTGCCAGCGGCTTTGAATGTGTTTCGACAGCCAATTGTGCCCTGTTCTTTTGATCCGATGACTGGATTTTTTAGAGACGGCTGTTGTAAGACTGATCAGCACGACTTGGGAAGTCATTTGGTTTGTGCGGTGATGACTAAGGAGTTTTTGGTATTTAGTTATCAAAGAGGTAACGATTTAACTACCCCTAGGCCTGAATACGTTTTTCCTGGATTGCGCCCCGGGGATAGTTGGTGCTTATGTGCACTGCGTTGGAAAGAAGCTTTTGATGCTGGCTGTGCGCCGAAGGTTAAGTTAGAAAGTACGCATGTGCATGTTCTTGATTTAGTCACTATTGAAGTCCTTCAGGAATTCGCATATACGGATTAAAGCTACCCATCAATTGAAGAGTGGGAACTTTGAGGCCATCAAATTTAGGCTATAAAATTTTGATAGTTGTGGGTAAAATAAGTCTATATGGTCAAGCACTTGATCTTGTCCTACGATAAATAAGTATTGCAAGAGCTTTTTGCAAATGAACTATAAGGAGGCATTTTGACTTTCTTGGGAATTGATTGTGTTGAATTTGGCGCAAGTGATCTGAAGCTTGCGAAGAAATTTTTTAGCGATTGGGGATTGCTTTGTAAATCCTTCACTTCGAGCAAATTGGTTTTTGAAACACAAATTGGTAGCCAAATTATCATTCGGCCTGAGGCATCTAAGTTACTTAGAGCGAAAATATCGCCTGATTCGCAATTTCGGGAAGTGATTTTTGGAGTTCGCTCTGTAGCTGATTTAGTAGCGATTGCCAAAGAGCTTTCGGTCGATCGGGAAGTCGAGCAAGATGAGGATGGTACCTTGCATACGGTAGATGATAGCGGTATTCAAATTGGCTTTCGGGTGTGGACGCATACGCTTGAAAAACCGCAAGTTGGAACGATTTGGAATAGTCCAGGTAATCGGCGACGCATTAATCAAGTAAGTCCTGTCTATGCCAGCGCAGCACCTTTTAAGATGGGGCATATTGTTTTTTTCGTGCCGGATACCAAGCGAGCTGAGGATTTTTATCGGCAGCGTTTAGGATTTTGTTTATCGGATCGGTATGTTGGAGGAGCTGGCGTTTTTTTACGCTGGGCACAGCAAAGTGAGCATCATAATCTCTTTTTTATCAAGAGTCGAAAGAATGATGTCAACTTGCACCATATTGCTTTTGAGGTAAATGATGTGCACGAGATGCTAGGTGGTGGACTGGCATTTTCGAAAAAGGGCTGGGCTACAGAAGTGGGTCCGGGTCGTCATCCGATTTCATCAGCATATTTTTGGTATTTTAAGAATCCGTTGGGCGGTGCAATTGAGTATTTCTGTGATTCGGATTATGTTAATGCTGACTGGAAGCCTCGCCAGTATCGAATAAATCGTTTTAGTGAATGGCATTTGGCGGATGGCATTGTTCAGCGCGATGATGGCAAGATTCGTCCATCATTAGCTGCTGCTCAGGCAATGAAGGCAAAATAGGAGTACATGATGATTCGTGATATGAATGAACAAATGCATGCGCAAATGAATGAACAAAAGGTTGAATTTATTTCAAATGGACTCTTACTTCGTGGGATTGTAAGACTGCCTACTGGGCTTCGTGATGGAGAAAAACGTCCTGCAGTGATTGTTCTGCACGGTTTTGGAAGTAACAAAAGCGCTGAAAATGTTCTCGGACCTTGCGGCGTTTTAGGCTCGCTTGGTTACATTACTATGCGTTTTGATATGAGCGGCTGTGGCGAGAGTGCTGGCCCACGTGGGAATTTAATTTGTCTAGAACAAGTCCAAAATACGCGTGATGCAGTCACTTTTTTGAGCGCGCATCCTTTTGTAGAGGAAGGTCGTATTGCTTTAATCGGATCGAGTTTTGGAGCGGCAATTGGCATATATACAGGCGCAGTTGATGTGCGAGTATCCGCTGTAATTTCTTCTGGTGGTTGGGGGCATGGCGAGCGAAAGTTTCGAGGCCAGCATCCTACGCCCGAAAGTTATGCACGATTTTGTGCGATGTTAGAGCAGGGGCGGCTGCATCGTGAAAAAACCGGGACGTCTTTGATGGTCCCACGCATGGAAATTGTGCCGATTCCAGTTGGTTTAAAGAGACAAATTGTGCCTGGATCCATTCAGGAATTTACCGCAGAAACTGCTCAGAGCATGTTTGACTTCCGTGCTGAGGAGGTGGTACATCAGATATCACCAAGGCCATTACTCTTACTGCATAGTTCGGTAGACTCCGTAACACCGACTGAGCAGTCAATCGGATTATTTAAGAACGCCGGTAAGCCTGCGGACTTACACTTATTTGGTGATACCGACCATTTTATGTTGGCAGAAGGTAATCAGCGTGTTTGGAATGTAGTGCGAGATTGGTTAAATACATTTTTTCCAGTGAGGGCTCTATGAAATTCATCTTGCAAACATATCGACATCTTTTTTTAATACTTGCTGTAGGATTTGTTTTTTCAGTCAGTGCCCAGGACTACCCGAATAGGCCGATAAAAATTATTGTCCCTTATCCGCCTGGAGGGGTAACAGATATTGCTACGCGATTTGTTGCAGTCAAGCTTGGTGAGAGTTTTGGGCAGCCGGTAATTGTAGAAAATATGCCGGCAGCAGGTGGCGTCGTGGGCACTAATCGGGTAGCAAAAGCTGCTCCAGATGGTTATACTTTAATGGCTGCGTTTGATAGTTTTGCAACGAATCCTTTTATGTATCGGGGCGTTGAACATGATCCTATTAAAGATTTTGCGCCTATTTCGTTGATGGTTCGAAGTCCTCAGTTATTAGTAGTGCATCATAGTACTGGGGTAAAGACCGTTGCTGATTTAGTCCGTTTGGCTAAAGATAAAGGTGATCAAATTGCTTTTGCCACGCCTGGCGCAGGTACTTCTAGTAGACTTTCTTCAGAATTATTCAAACAGATGGCCGGGGTGGACATTACTTTAGTTTCTTATAAAGGTGGTGCTCCCGCTTTAAATGACTTATTAGGCGGACAGGTTTCAGGGATGATTGTTTCAATGAGTTTGGTGTTGCAGCATGTTCAGCAAGGTCGTTTGATTGCTTTGGGCGTTTCATCTCCCGGACGAAATTCAATCTTACCAAATGTACCTCCAATTGCGGATACGTTTTCAGGATTTGAGGCACAATCTTGGTCTGGCATGATTGCACCGATTGGTACTCCAAAACCAATTATTGATAAATTAAATCAAGGCATTATAAAAGCTTTGCAGTCTCCAGAAGCACGTGAGAAATTTTCTAGTCAAGGAGTTGAGATAGTGGCTAGTTCCCCGCAGGTATTTGGTGAATTGATTGCTAAAGATGGAAATCGCTGGGGGGCGGTTATTCGTCGATTAAAGATAACAGTAGATTAAATACGTTGTTGGATTGATTTGTAATTAGTTCATATCAAGCGTTAACGCCATATCTTTTTGCCAAATAAAATGAATTATCATTTAGCTCATTTAAAATCCTACGATGACTCGTTTTTATAAGATAGCTTTTTTTCTCTTTGTCGGCCTTATCTCTTCCTTGTTGATTGTAACCGAAGGGTTTTCTCAAAATCTTGGTATAGCAACAACTAACACTATCAACCCTTATGACTTAAAAGTTGACGTAAAACGTGCCGGCGACGCTTTTTTGATTCAGGTTTCCTACATTGTTCCAATTAATGTTTGTCAGGCATTAGCATTTTTGACAAATTACGAAGATGCTAAAAATATTCCCGGAATTGTTGAGTCTAAGATAATCAGTCGAGATGGCAATAAGGTACGCATAGAGCGCCATGTGCAGGAAAGAATCGTTCTCATTCCGATTATGATGAAGTCTATTGTTGAATATACCGAGGTATCGCAAAGTCAGTTGAATTTTGAACAACTTGTAGGAGATACGCGTTCTTACAAGGGGAGTTGGCAAATCATCTCTGAAGGAGAGGGTACCAAGCTTCGATATGAAAGTAGGGTTGAATTACTTCCTTTTATCCCACGGATTGTGATTGAGTATTTTATTAAGAATTCGATTTATGAGCGTTTTGAGGTGATGGCAAAACGAGCCGCCGCGATGAAGAAGATTTCAGTTGCTAGCTGTAGCTAATTTATTGTGTGATTAGTTGAAACTATAGCGAATGAGAAGCTTTTTGATTAACTTCGTCTCGAGTTAGGTCGCTGGGCGAAAATTGTCAAGGTTTCGGGAGCAATGCTTGACTAAAAAAGATATGAAATTTGATCCTTTACTCGATTAGAACTGCTCAATATTTAAGTTGTTAGTAGACATGCCACCCTCTAAAATGGACTTAGCGATTGCTGGAACCTTGGTTAGTAAATGTTCAGCAAAAAATCTGGCTGTTGTTATTTTTGCAGCATAAAAATCGGAATCCTCTGGCATATTTTTCTGCGCAATGATGAGCGCTCTAGCCATTTGCCATCCTGCCAGGGTAATACCCGCGAGTTGCAGGTAGGGTACGCTACCTGCAAAGACATTCTTTAACTGTTGTTGATGTTCTTTTAAGATAAAGTTCAACACATCCTCATAAGACTTTCTAGCTAGGCGTAGGTTACTTAGCATTGATTGAGCTGCAGTTGAACTATTTTTTTCTAAGTCAATTTCAGTCATGATAATTTGTTGGATGATTACTTGAGTAATAGTGCCATTATCTCGGATTGTTTTTCGACCCAATAAGTCGTTTGCCTGAATTGCTGTTGTGCCCTCATAGATTGTCAGAATACGTGCATCTCTATAATATTGTGCAACTCCAGTATCTTCGATAAATCCCATGCCACCATGGACTTGTATACCAAGACTTGTTACTTCTAAAGACATTTCTGTAGAAAATCCCTTGATAATAGGTACAAGATATTCATACAGAGATTGATATTCAGAGACATTCTTAGGGCTGGTATTTTCTGGAACTTGATCTTTGATGCTTGCGCCGAAATACGCTAATGATCTAGCACCTTCGGTATAAGCCCGCATCGTCATGAGTAGTCGCTTGACGTCGGGGTGATGAATAATACTTACTGGTCCATCTGAGCCTAAAAGATCTTTACTTTGGAGACGTTCTCTAGCGTAGCTCACCGCTTGTTGATAAGAGCGCTGGGCGACAGCTATTCCTTGAATACCGACAGCAAACCGAGCCGCATTCATCATAATGAACATATACTCTAGACCGCGATTTTCATCACCAACTAGATATCCTGTAGCTCCGCCATGATCACCAAATTGTAAGACGGCCGTAGGGCTCGCTTTGATACCTAGTTTATGTTCAATGGAAAGACAATGAATATCATTGCGCTCCCCAACTGTATGATCAGGATTGATTATAAATTTGGGTACAACAAATAAGGAAAGTCCTTTAACCCCTTCTGGAGCATTAGAGACCCTGGCTAGGACTAGGTGAATAATATTTTCTGTAAAGTCATGCTCACCGTAGGTGATATAAATTTTTGTACCAAAAATCTTATAGCTTTGATCGTTTTGTCGCTCTGCACGCGTTCGAACATTTGCTAAATCTGAACCAGCGCTCGGTTCAGTGAGGTTCATTGTGCCACTCCATTGACCTGATACTAATTTTGGTAAAAACTGTTCTTGAATCAGCGGGCTTGCTGCAGTTAATAGTGCTTCGATTGCACCGTCGGTTAGTAAGGGGCATAAAGCAAAAGATAAGTTTGCTGAATTAACCATTTCTTGGCAAGCCGAATTTAACAGTTTAGGTAAATTTTGGCCACCAAATTGCCGGGGATGAATGATACCTTGCCAGCCCGCAGCACTATATTGATGATATGCTTCTTTAAAGCCAGGTGGAGTTGTTACTTGGCCGTGCTGCATAGTACTCGGTTGTTGGTCCCCGATCCAATTTAGGGGAGAAACAATTTCTTGGTTAAATTTGGCAGCTTCTGCAAGAATGGCGGATGAAGTATCCAAGTCGACTTCTGTTTTTACAAATGCGGGTAATTGCAAAATATTTTCAAGATTAGCCAATTTGTGCATTACAAACTGCATTTCTTTTAAGGGGGCGATATAGCTCATTTGTGAAGTATGATCAGACATCGATCGCTTTTACTGAGCCAGCAGTTTTCCGAAGTTCGAACTTTTGTATTTTGCCAGTGGAGGTTTTTGGTAATTCACAAAAAATGATTGATTTTGGAACTTTGAAGCCAGCAAGATATTCTTTACAGTGTTTTACTATATCCAGTTCTGTTACTTGTGCATTCGGTTTGATCTCTAAAAAAGCGCAGGGTGTTTCACCCCATTTAGGATCTGGTTTAGCCACGACAGCTGCGGCGATAACAGCGGGGTGGCGATATAAAACATCTTCAACTTCGATGGATGAGATATTTTCTCCCCCAGAAATAATAATATCTTTGCTACGATCCTTAATTTTTACATAGCCGTCTGGTTGCAATACAGCTAAATCACCTGTATG
The DNA here is from genome assembly GCA_009927445.1 of Betaproteobacteria bacterium. Taxonomy (GTDB): domain Bacteria; phylum Pseudomonadota; class Gammaproteobacteria; order Burkholderiales; family Burkholderiaceae; genus Polynucleobacter. Next base: position 6,115 of record RFMZ01000211.1, on the reverse strand, counting down.
AAACCACCCCCCAGAAAAAGCCTCATGAGTTGCTTGGGGATTTTTGAGATAGCCTTTCATAGTGATATTACCTCGAAACATAATTTCTCCCATGGTTTGTCCATCTGCGGGTACGGGCTGCATGGTAGTAGGATCCATCACAACCATGCCATCTTGGAGGTGATAGCGCATTCCTTGTCTAGCATTATTTGTAGCGCGTTGACTAATAGGTAGTTCGTCCCATGCTTCATGTTTGACACAGACTGCTGCTGGACCATAGGTTTCTGTTAGGCCATATACATGGGTTAGATCAAAGCCTAACTTTTCCATGCCTTCAATCATCGAGGCAGGCGGAGCTGCGCCGGCAACCATGGCTTTGACACCATGGGGGACACCTTCTTTGAGGGAGTCATCGGCATTTACAAGTAAGCCATGAACGATTGGTGCTGCGCAGTAATGTGTCACTTGATGTTCTTTCATAGCAGCAAAGATATTTTTTGCGTCTACACGTCGCAAGCAGACATTAACCCCTGCGCGGGCTGCGACGGTCCAGGCAAAGCACCAGCCATTGCAATGGAACATTGGCAGAGTCCATAAATACACGGGGTGTCGTGGCATATCCCACTCTAAGATATTAGAGATAGCATTGGTTGCTGCTCCTCGGTGGTGATAGACCACGCCTTTAGGATTACCGGTAGTACCGGAAGTGTAATTTAAACAAATTGCTTGCCATTCATCGTTTGGCATCAGCCAGTCAAAAGATGGGTCTGCGCTAGCCAAGAATTCCTCATAGTTGATTTTTCCTAATGTTTCGCTATAGCCATCATATAAATCATCTTCAATATCGATGACGATGATCTGCTCTGCCCTTGAGTCAGGTTGTTGTTTTGCAATTGCCAAGGCTTTTTTCATAGTCAGACTGAATTCAGGGTCAATTAGAACTACTCTAGACTCCCCATGATTGAGCATAAAGGCGATCGCTTCAGGGTCTAGTCGCGTATTGAGACAATTTAGAACAGCCCCAGACATGGGTACGCCAAAATGAGCCTCGACCATGGGTGGTGTATTGGGTAACATGACTGCCACAGTATCGCCAATTCCGATACCGATTTTTTGAAGAGCACTGGCCAATTTTTTACAGCGGCTATAGGTGGTTGCCCAGTCCTGACGCAGATTACCATGAATAATTGCTAATTGATGAGGATAGACCTGAGCTGCTCTCTCAATAAAACTGAGGGGGGTCATGGGAGTATGATTTGCTGGATTTTTATTTAAATTTGCTTCAAAGATATTCGTCATGAAATGATTCCGTTAAAGACGCGAGTTGCAATGTATTAAAAATAGCATAACATTTTCATTCATTGATTTTAGAAATCGCTATTTTCCAAGCTAACCTTCGCGCACTTACTAGAATTTCTCCGAGGCTTAGAGCATTGGTAAGCTTTAGTTCAGCAGGTCTAGATTCGCTTGGGGAGTCATACAAATGATCTAGTAAAAATTCGAAGGACTTGAATCATTCTTTCGGGGGCTGATTTGGTGTATTTTTTTGAAGACTTAATTTTCTGGTTTTGAGTAAGACAATCCGAATTAAAAAAAAGAAGCAAAATATTAGAAAAATCACTAGTAGAATAAAGGGTAGTTTCATGCAAGCCCTACCTTCCTTAAGGTTACCTGTAGTAACTTTACCTGTAGTAACTTTAACTCTAGGAACCTTACAATATGGTCTTTTTGATATCTCATGATTCCTAGGAGGACTAGTTCATTTTCATTTCTTTAATAACACCCCGAAACTGGTCCATTTGCTTTTTAAAAATTGCCGTTTGTTCGGCAGGCGTTGAGCCTACAGGCTCAGCGCCCATATCATTAAGTCGAGTTGCTAATTCTGGATTACGAACTGCGGTAATAATCTCTTTATTCAGTCGGTCGATAATCTCTTTAGGTGTTTTTGCTGGTGCGAAGACCCCATTCCATCCCTCTAGTTCGAGCATTGGGTAGCCTAGTTCAACAACGGTTGGGACATCTGGTAGGGCGCTGATGCGTTTACTGGCCGTAGTTGCGATAGCTTTGAGGGTACCAGCCTTAATCTCTGCAATCGAGGTAGATAACTGATCGCCTCCTATTTGGATTCGTCCCGATAACAGTTCTTGTTTGAGGGGTGCTGCGCCTTTGAACGGGATATGTTCCATGTCAACTTTAGCAGCACGTTTGAATGCTTCACCCAGTACATGAACTGCTGATCCAGGTCCAGTTGATCCGTAGTTATATTGCAAGCTTTTATCTTTACTAAGTAGGCTGGCTAGTTCTTTGAGATCTTTAACGGGTACTTTAGAATTAGCTGTGAGAATAAAAGGCACATACACTGCGATAGAGACCCCTTCAAAGGCTGTATCTGGGTTAAATGGTGAAATTCCAGCTAGAGTTTGGGCGACTGAGGATAGTGGAAAAGTCAGGTTATGCATTAGAACTGTATAACCATCTGGAGCTGCTTTTGCAACAAGGTCAGCTCCTATTGCGCCACCTGCACCACCCCTGTTATCAACCACCACTGTTTGTCCCATTGATTCTGACATGCGCTGAGCAATCAACCGAGCAACGACATCTGTGGTTCCCCCTGCAGGGAATGGTACTATCATTTTAATTGGTTTATTGGGGTAGTTTTGAGCGAGCGTTATTCCGCTTAAAAAGAGAGTTAAAAAGAGGGTAATACTTTGTGGAATGGTAATTTTCATAGACTGAACGAAAGAATAATTAGTTTATTAATGGGATTGGTTCATTACGAGAATTCACGTACTTGGACTTTACGCCATTTGATTGGGCCACCAAGGGCACCTTTAACACCTGCGCCGTATTGCAGTGCGAAGGGGCCAGCGGCGAATTTGGAGTTATTGAGCTTGACAGTTTGGGTACCATTAAGGATAACTGTTATCTCATTTCCTACAGCTCGTATTTCTAGGACATTCCACTTTCCACCAACTGTATTTTGGAGTGGGGTAGTTACTGCAGCAAAATCAACAATCGCTCCGGAACCATATTTGGGATCGGGTCGGATATCCCATATATTGACTTCATAAGACGTATCTGCGCCAATTTTTTGGGGATTCGTTGCACGGATAAAAATACCGCTATTGGTATCAGACGCAGCCCAAAATTCGGCGCGGATTTCAAAATCTTTATACGATTTTTTAGTGACTAAGAAACCGCCTTTACCTTGATCGGCTAAGATGAGACCATTATCCACTCGCCAATTTGCATCACCTTGAGTTACAAAGTTATCCATACCCTTACCATTTTCAAGTAAGGTAGTCCATGGCATAGAGGGGGATAGTGCAGCACAGGCTGAAAGAAAAAGAGCGAATGCCAAGATCCAATGGGTTAGGGGCCGTGTGTGCATGATGATGTCTCCAATTTTAATTATTTATAAAGATGATAAGGGGCGATACCATACATCATTTTTTCAAGTATTTCTCAGAAAAAATGATGTATTTAAAAATGCTTGACCTAATTAATCCAGTTTAATGCCGATGGCTTTAACGACTTTAGTATATCTTTCAACTTCACTCTTAATCATTATGGCAAATTGATCAGGAGAATTACTAATTGGTTCAGCACCATTATTTTCCATCATTGTTTTGAAGTCAGGGGTAGCAACAATACTAACAAGCTCTTTATTCAGTCGATCGATAATTGGTTTTGGAGTTCCGGCTGGCGCAAGAACGCCCAGCCATAAAGCAGCTTCAAATCCAGGGTAGCCTGATTCTGCGACAGTTGGAATATTTGGTAGGGCTGGCGAACGCTTAGCAGTTCCAACGGCTAGAGCACGCACTTTATCCGATTTGGCATTTTGTAATAAGGCTGGCATAGATCCAAAGAGAACTTGGACCTCGTTTGAAAGAATCGCGAGATCAGCTGGGGCGTTTCCTTTATAGGGTATATGCGCCACGCTAATGCCTGCAGTATCTTTAAGCATTTCCATCGCTAGGTGCGTGGTTGAGCCATTTCCAGCGGAGGCGTAGTTCATTTTATCTGGTTGTTTTTTTGCTAGGGCGATTAGTTCAGCTAAATTATTTGCTGGGACTTTTGGATTAACGACCAGTAAGTAGGGAGTAATAGCCACTAGTGAGATTGGTGCAAAACTTTTGATGGGGTCATAGGGCAACTTCGAATATGCTCCCGCGGCTACAGCGTGTGTGCTTGTAGTTCCGATAGAGATGTTGTAGCCATCTGGCGAAGCCTTGGAGGCTAGATCTGCGCCTATAGTGCCACCGGCACCGCCGCGATTATCAACAATAATCGATTGGCCTAGCCTTTCCCCAAGTTTTTGAGCAACGATTCTACCGACAATGTCTGTAGAGCCACCAGCAGGAAAGCCCACAATCATCCTAATGGGTTTATTCGGGTAATCAGCTTGTGCTTGCACCTTAGAGATATTAAGCACAGCGAGAAAGATAAAACTGAGGTGAAGAATATTTTTTAGCATGGGTGATCGATGAATTCGTAGACAGGTTAATAAAATAAGTAAGTCATTGGTAAGGTTAGTAGGAGAGTATTTAATAGGAGACTTATTTATAAATCCTTTTTAGGAGTTAAATATAAATAACGAAAATTTATTCTATCACTAAATAACGGTTTTTAAGAGGATTTAAATGCGTAGGTTCTTTGGCGTGAACATGATACGAGGTCTATATAAGACTGGCCTGAAGAGATATTTTAGGCCTAATAATATTGCCTAGATAAGGGTAAATACTAGATGGATTTTTAATTTGTATTAGGGAGATTAGACTTTGAAATCATTCGGCGACGTTTTGAGTCGTTTATGGATGGATATTCCAATTACTGGACAAGAGATTGCGCAAGATAAATAGTGTAAGAATGTTAAATATGACTTCTCGCGATTTTAGGACTTACTTGGATTAACTTAGATTTTCATTTGTGTTTTTATTTCGCTTAGATACTTTTGAACTTCGTCCTGACTTGGTGTGCCGACGTATTTGATCCATTGGACGAATTCTTTAAACTCTTGGGGATGGGACATTGGGAAACCGATCATTTGGCTAAATGAATCGACTATATTTTTTTGAGCATTTACGTCCCAAGGTTGATCTGCCATATATTTTCCTATGTTGAAGGGTGGCGTTAGCGCTATCTTTGGTTACCTGTTTTAATTTGTATCACAATTTGGCAGTCATTATGAAAATCCAAGGACAGCCAAACTGAGTAGATTCATTTTAATGCTGCAGAGTCTTTTGTAAAGGGGGTATTTGTAGGTAAGATGGCTGATTGTTCAGAACGCTTTTTGACTGAGAGCCCTGAGGTGGAATTAGACTATTTAAGGTTATTCGAGAACCCAATCTTTTTCGGGAAGAAATCAGTATTTCGCAGTAATATGAATTGCTCTTTGAAAAGAAAAAGTAAAAAAATCGCGGAAAAACTCAAAAAAAGTAAACCATTGATACGAGCAGTGCGTTTTATACATCAACTCGGCTAAAGTTGTCTCGAGATCGAGGCGTTTAGCAAAGAAATGATTCAAAGAGTCCCCCTTTGGAGTGGATATTTTCAGTGTAATGAGACAAAAGGTATTTCTAGGTGTTTGTTGTATAGGATGCCTAAAGATTGATTGAAGTTCAAAATCGATGTAATTAGGATAAAGCGAAGAACTAAATTTAAAAAGGACACTATTAGTGATGATGCAATTTTTAAAGATCGGCACCTTACGAGCAATGGCGCTTTTAGTCATCATTTTAGGATTGACGACAGCCTGCTCTACAAAGTCAGAAAAGATCGAGACCCTTGGTAGTAAGTTACGTCAAGAATGTTTTCAGTATGCTGAGAAAATTTCTAAAAAGTTGCCGATTTTAGTAGATGATAAAGCTTTATGGACTGCGACTACCTGTCAATATGGCACAACGATCAAACCTGTTTTAACGTATATTTACGAGATTAAAAACGCCCAGAAATTTACACAGTTAGAAATTAATACAATGGCGCCCATTATTAAGAAGCGAATTTGTTTTCATTTGGAGGATAAGGATCGTTTATTAATAGAAGATAAGGAGTTTCGTTTTATTGACCGCAGTAATCGCGACTACATTGGGAAAATTTTGATTACTGCCCAGGATTGTGCAGCCTACTCATAATT
>RFMZ01000268.1 GCA_009927445.1 Betaproteobacteria bacterium | reverse complement strand
CCTTGTATTCTCTGCTTCATAGAGTCAATAAAAAAGCGCAATAAACCATCCAAATTGGTAGAGCAGATACGTAAAGAAAACCGTTCGGATTTCAAGCTTGGCTCGGCATTCCCTTATGAATTTCTTCACTGAGGTTGCACGGAATTTTAACGCCATTCACACAGCGACTTTCGTCATCTTGCGCACAATTTTCTATAAGAGCCTATACCCTATATAGAACTGCATAGCATGCGGCTCTAAAAGCAGTTTTTGTCGATATATAGTTTTATGGGAAGTGGGTATATATTAAAAGTTGTAACACATACTTATCAAATAAGTACTGCCGCTTCCCTAATTTTTTGTGCTGTAACTGATAATCCATTCCTCTCAAGAGTCCGGGCAAAATCCTCCACATTTTCAGTGGGTTTTTTTCTTCTTGCCCTCATACCTTTAAAGGCTGCCATTACTGGTACATTTTCCAAATCCCATTGATTGACGATGAACTGATCGGGGTCTATAACATTTATTCCATGCGCAGCCAAGATGCTCCCCGGAAAATCTTGATGGTTTCTAGTAACAATACAATCGGCATGCCCCGCAATAGCTGCAGCCAAAACATGAACATCATTTGGATCTGGAAGTTTTAAAGAGCCGGCAATTGAAATCCAAGCAGCTTCTGAAATCTCCCAGTCAGGTACAGCTTCGCGCATGTCATCTCTTCGACTACCAAGCCTCCCCTTAAGATCTGGACGATCGTTCTCTAGCGAGCCAATCCACTCTTCTTCAATTTTTGTAGTCCATTTTGCTGCAGTCCCGTCACTGCAATACTCATCAACGAGTCTGCTATCGCCAGTTGATAAAGAACACATGCATCAAGTACAGCGGTATATCTTGCATTACCTGCCATATTAATAATCTAAGCCTAATTCGCGAGCGTTCTCTGCAATTCTATCTAGAGCGGCCTGTTGCTTTTGTTGCATCGTGTTCATGTACTCAACTAAATCCTCAAAAGCAATCCTCCGATGAGTACCGACCATACGATGCTTCAATCTTCCCGCTTCTATTTCCTTAATCACAAAAGGTCGTGATACGTTAATGAAGTTAGCCGCTTCAACAGTTGAAAACTCACGTTTTGATGGCATCAAAGTGATTGGACGACCTTCACTCATTGCACCAAGAAGTTGCCCAATAAATCGCAAGGCTGTTGGAGGTAATGAGATAGACGGATGATCGCCTTTATCCGTAGTCAATATTATTTCTACAGATCTAGAGTGATCGAGTGATTCCATAATGCATCTTTGCGCAACTCTAGCCATTTCAATATCTGTTTCTGACATTGGTGGCTGCACTACTTGTTTTGTTTTTTCTAGCGTAGTCATCACAATTCCCTTTTAAATCTTAGTTGCATGTAATTAAATGCATCCCAAAGCTGTATTGTAACACTATTAAACGCATTAAATGAAATAAGTGAAGTATCTATATAGTAGGATCAGGGGTTCCATTCCTCTTAATATCTTCAATAATAGAAAGTGCGTGAGGAAGCAAATCTTTCCACGCACCGTCGGGTAACTCACGCTCAATCACTATACTCATCAATTAAGCCCAGACTGCTCTTGGTGAATTCATTTCATGTGCCCACCGCTTAATGTTCTTCCAAATTAGCTTAGGTGCAATGTGATTATCCGCTGCCGCCTCCTCAACCGCAGACACAATGATTTCTAATGGTGCCTCATCAAGTAATGTTGCTACATGCGGATAAATACTGTCCGTCAATTCTCCGCACGCCAATGAATGAGATAACTCATTGCTTTGAAGTTTTGTCTTGTAGCTGACACTTGCAGTTTTGCTAGCCATATCTAAACCATGATGTTTTTTACTGTGCTCTTGAGTAATGACATCTAACCCCAGTAATGATAGTAAGGCTAGTAACTTGGCTGCACCCAAATCATTCAAAGTACCCTTCTCCAGATGATGGATAGTCGATCTTGAAAGACCGCAAAGCTTTGCTAACCGATCCTGAGATAAACCCAGATCAGTGCGGCGCTGCCCAACTTTGAGACCAATTTCACGTAAGTTCATGGGATTATTATCGGATAATTTGTGTAATATATTACACATTATTTAATTACATAAAAACAAAACCTCTTAATTAGAGTCCCAGACAGCGGTTTACCGGAAAATATTTGCTGAGCTTGTAAATGAAAAAGCCAAAATACTGCAATCTAAAAATTGTCCATTGCTCCGCTGGCAGACTTATATATTTATTGAAGTGTGAGCAGTTGTAAGCAAAATACAGCACCAAAAACACGCTACAAGCCGCTATTTTATTGAGTTTCTGCCCAATAGCTTACTAGAGTGATTGG
>RFMZ01000218.1 GCA_009927445.1 Betaproteobacteria bacterium | reverse complement strand
GCGAGGCGTTATGATCTGGCGTTAGTGCCGCAAATCAATTACGGGATCGTGAGGAGTTGATTCGTCAGGCTTTACAAAAAGAGCTTGAGGGTAGTCGGGCTAACGTCCGTGCTCAAATGAGTAATCCCCGAAATAAGGGATATGGTTCTTCAGTAAACGCGGTTGATAAAATTCCTAATTACGATATGAGTGCGCTCAATGACCCAGAGGTAGCCACATTAAAAAATGCCTACCAAAATGCTGCAGCTTATTATTTAACGGGTTTTATTTATGAGCAGGATAACAACCCTAGCAATGCTGCTATTAGTTATAAAAATGCTGCAGAGATTGCCCCACAAGTTGATTTGTTTCAAAAATCATGGGACGAGATCAGAAAGCCCATGGTGTCTCGTGATCCAAATATGTCAGACGTTTTACTGGTAATTGACGCGGGTTTTTTAGGAGACGTTTATTCATTTAAGGCGAGAATTCCATTTTTTACACCATCGGGACCAAAGATTGTTAGTTGGGTTGTACCAGCAATTCGAAAAAATACTAGTTTTTATCAACCCTCTAGGGTAACAATTGGTAAGGAGCCTATTGTCTTAACCCGAGTTTTGAATGTGCAGACGATGGCGTCAAAAGACTTAAAGGACCGAATGCCAGGGTATATTGCTAGTGCGGTTGCATCTTCGATAGTTCAGGTAGTTGCTCAAGAGGTAACTGCTCGCGCAATTGATAATTCGGCTAAGCAAAATCAATCACGGTCTAATCAGAATAACCAAAATCCGTACGGCGATATTTTCAAGGCAATCAGTGCCGTTGCTATTTCTGAGATTGCTGCGGGGGATGTCGATACGCGGATGTGGCGTTCATTACCCGCGGAAGTGTATATGGCAAGATTGAGCTTACCTAAAGGGGATCATCAGATTACTATCCCCACACGTTTTGGCCCACGCGTTTTAGGCATCTCAATGGTGAATAACTATGAAATTATTCATGCGCGTATTTTTGATAATGGGGTTGTTTCTTTACAAAATAGCAATCGATTTTTAGGGGAATCTGAATATAGTATTTCAGGTTCGGTAAAATAGAAGTATCAATCGAGTCATTATTTATAAGGGTTTTATATATTTTATGGCCAAATATTTATCTTTTAAAGTAGTTTTAATGAGTTTTGTTTTCACTTGTGTAGGGGTTGGTTTCATGACCGCTGCCATACCGGTTGGTGCACAAGTTGCCAAAGAAACGAAAATTATCCGAACTGGTTCAACTAAAAATCTCAAATTAGAGTCAGTCAAGGCCAGAAAGGCCAATGGTTATTTACAGGTTCAAGTGACTTTAATCAATGACAGTTCTCGGACAGTTGAATTCAATTATCGCTTTAGATGGTTAGATGAGGCAGGCTTTAAATTAGCGGAAGAGAGCTGGCAGCCGGCACGGTTATTTCCAGGGCAGTCCTATGATTTTGAGGGGGTTGCAGGGGAGGTGTCAGCCACAGATTTTAGTATTGAATTAAACGGAATGAACTAGATTGCTGCAATTTGTTTTTAAACCCCAATGAGGATTGTATGAAATTAAGACGTTATGTTGGATTACTCCCAGTTATCTTTGTAGTTGCCTGTGCTACAGATAGTGCCCGCTTTGGCGGAAATACGGTGACCTATCAGGATCCGAAGGGAATCAATACGGTTTCAAATGAGTTTAATTTGACCGATATGAATAATATTGCTGAGGCGATGGCCAAGAAGATTTTGATTTCACCTGCATTAAGAGATACGCAGGGACTAGTTCGTATTGCGGTATTACCTTTTAGGAATGACACCTCTGAGTATATTAAGTCGCAAGAAATTTATGACAAAATCACGACTATTTTGATTAATTCTGGCAAAGTCCGGATTGTCAATGCAAGTAATGACGTAGTAGGGGCATTACAGGCGCAACAATCGGGTCTTTATAACCAGGCCAAGACGGCAAAAATTGGCAATGCCAATGGCGCCAAGTTTGCTATTCAGGCGTCGTTAGCATCGATGACTAATCGTAATAGTAATATGCGAGTAAATAGTTATGTTTTTGGAATAAAGTTGACAGAACTCGAGACTCTAGAAGTTGTTTGGCAAGAAGGTCGGGATATTGTTAAGTCCTCACAGAGGTAAAAGAGATGCTATTAAAAATTACTCGAGGGCAGAGGGCTGTTTGGTGGCTCCTTTTTTGTGCTTTATTTGGGTCTCACTCGGTTTTTGCGCAGACTAAAATTGCTGTGCCAGATTTAGCCTATAAAAAAGAAGTGCGCAGTTTTTTTTATTTTGAAGGGGCTAGCGCGCAATCGAATAGGCAGTCTTCAATCTCGCGCAGTTCCTCCCCGAACGATAATCGAGAGCGAGCGTATGCGGATGGTATGCAGACTGGGAGTTTTGTCACGAAGACGGATCGAGGCATGAATTTAAATTTCGATTCCAGTGTAGCGAGTTCTAGTTCGAGTAATTATGTGAAGACTTTTGGTGAGCAAATTCAGATTGAATACTCTGAGTTAATTGGCATGTCGGGTGAGGTTCGGGGAGCATTACTGCAGTCGGGTTTTCAGCTGACGCAGACTCGTCCTGTCATTGCCCGTCCGGATGAAACACATGAATTTTTTGATATTGTGCGGCGGATTCGTGAGGGGGAGTTTGAAAATGCCGATTACGTTTTATTTGGCGTCATTGGCTTAATACAAAATCGAGTTGTTAATGATCCCATCCCTAACACAACGAAGTTCACCAAAAAGACTGAAGTTTCGATGTTAGTCGATTACAGCTTAGTTGACACCTATACTTTAGTCGTTAAATCGGCCTTTACAGCTAATGTTTTGGCGAACGATACGAGGTTGATGGATTTTAATTCTCCTACCTATCCACCTGATGTCGCTCGCATGCTGGGGGATATTTCTAAAAAATTGTCTACTCAGGTAACGCAGCGTATGACAGAGCAGAATTTTATAGAGCGAAAGGTTACTGAGTCATTACCCATAGATAAAGAGCAACTGCAAAAAAGACTCAAGATCGAGCCAAATTCGATTCAAATCTTTCGCTAAGCAGATCATCACTTTTGAGAAAAATTAAGTTTTTTAGCGTAAATTAACTAACTGGTTGACGGTTTTGCTACACTGCACAGGAGTATTCGAATTGAACTTCAGAGATTGATTCGGATTGATACCAAATAGGAGAGAGTTATGACTACTGAAAGTCCTGCCAAGAAATCTTTTTCTTCGAGCATTAAAGAAGCGCTTGCCAAAAAGCAGGCAGCACAACATCCCGATTCAAAAGATGCTAAAACAGATGATAAGTCTAGAAAACGGACTGCTCCCCCTGTGGGTGCTGGTAAAGTAATGAAAAAAGCTGCTGGCCGGGGGCGGTAATCTTTCGCGGCTCCATGTCAACCTGGGTTGTGACTCCTTAGATAGCTTGGTAGCTAAAGTTGCTAAGGCAGCTAAGGCAGCTAGGGCAGATTAACTAGCATTATTCGTAATGAAATTAATTTTAAAACTGTATGAAAACAAATAATAATCTTGACGCCCTAATTAGCGAGCGATACAGCAAGCCAATGAGTTTGCCATTTGAATTGAATGAAACCCTAGAAACGATATTTAACCATCGTTCTTGCCGGCACTATTCTCAAGAAGCAGTTCCTGAGCAAACCATTGAGTTAATGGTTGCCGCCGGTCAATCAGCATCTAATTCTTCCAATTTGCAATCTTGGAGCGTTATTGCCATTGAAGATCCTGCGAGGAGGGATCGCTTAGCTACCTTATCTAGTAATCAAGAGCATATTCGGGCTTGTCCACTTTTTTTGGTTTGGTTGGCAGATTTATCTCGTTTAGAAACTTTGGGTAAGAGGCGAGAGTTGCCGCATGATGGTCTGCACTATTCAGAGTTACTAACAGTGGGGGTTGTAGATGCTGCTCTAGCTGCTCAAAATGCTGCAGTTGCAGCTGAGTCGATTGGATTAAGTATTACGTATATTGGAGGAATCAGAAATAATCCTATTGAGGTCGCTAAAGAATTAGGATTACCACCCCGTATTTTTGCGGTTTTTGGAATGTGTATTGGTTATCGCCATCCAGAAAAACCTGCAGCGATAAAACCCCGGTTGCCGCAAAAGGCTGTTTTACATCGGGAGCAATATGACGCTTTGGCTGTTCAAAATGCGGCTGATGAATATTGTGAAAATATGAATCATTTTTATGAAAGTCAAAAAATGAAAACGCGAGGAGATTGGGCGCAGCATAGCTTATATCGAATTCGTGGAGCGGAGTCGCTCAATGGTCGAGATCACATGTTACAGGCTTTAAAAGTCTTAGGATTCCAGTTACGCTAGTATTTTAGTTGGGGTCAGGAAGAAATTATTTCTTATACAAATAGCCCAATTATTTAAAAAAATGGTGAATTTTTAAATGTCAGTTTAAATCGCAACATCCAACCAATGATTAGGAGATGACACATGCAATTCCGACTTCAGTACACTACCCTTATTAGCTTATTTTTTTCTAGCATTTGTTTTTCACAAACCAGTCCATATCCAAGCAAACCCGTAAAGGTCATTGTGCCCTTTGCAGCGGGCAGTGCAACCGATCAAATTGGTAGAGCATTTGCGCAAAAATTATCAGAAAGTTTAGGTCAAACTTTTATTGTTGAAAACAAAGCGGGTGTTAATGGCATGCTTGGTGCTGACGCGGTCGCAAAGTCTGCTCCAGATGGGTATACCGTATTAATTGGAACAAATAGTACCAATGCGGCGCTTAAAAGTTTAATGAAGAAATTGCCCTATGATCAGGACACAGCTTTTACTCCAGTCGCTTATTTCGGTTCTGTTCCTTTAATTGTTGCGGTACATAATGAAGTACCGAGCAAAACATTGAAAGAGTTTGTGAGTTTAGCCAAATCTAAACCTGGGGTGATGACATTTGCAAGTGCGAGTTCATCGCAACTAGTTTCTACCGAAATGCTCATGAGTATGTCTGGTATCCAGATGACGCATGTGCCCTATAAATCTGGTCCGGCAGCGATGACAGATTTAATTGGTGGTCAGGTTAATTTATTTACTGCGGATTTTGCTGTGATGCTACCGCAAGTGAAGGCTGGCAAGATTCGTGGTTTAGCGGTGACTTCCTTACAACGCTCAAAAGTGATCCCTGAATTACCTACTGTAAATGAGGCATTAGGTTTAAAAGAATATGAGTTAATTGCCTATTTTGCGATGTTTGCCCCGGCGGGTACCCCAAGAGACATTGTTTTGAAACTGAACCAAGCCGTCAATAGTGCATCTAAAGATAAGGACATTCAAGAGCGCTTTTCATCTCTTGGTTTTGAGACTGCTCCAGGATCGCCGGAGGCCTTAGGGGAAAGGAATCGGCTAGAAACGATAAAGTGGACTCGGGCAATTTTAGAAGCGAAGATTGAACCGCAATAATACCGATGTAACTTGGGGTAAGGTAAGAAAATGGCAAATCAAATAGACTCCAGTCGTTCATTGGCTTTTCAGGTCAAGGCTGGTAATCAGTCGCCTTTACAAAGAGACCTTTCTGGTCAAGATTTGTATTATGTTGAGGCTAGGCAAATGTACTTGCACCAAAAGGAGGCTATTACTCAAGAGGGCGTAGGTGGATCAATTTGGCGACTGCCCTCTGATGAAGGCTTACATTTGCATGGTACAGACTTAGCCCCTTTTCCACTGGGTTTTTTTAATGCTGGCTTACAAGGGGATTTGATGCATACCCTAGTGACTTTAGCCGTGCAAAAAGCTATCGATTTGCATGAAATTCGGGTCGAGTTATCGAATCATTATTGGCTAACGGGATCATTTGTGATGGGCACTGGCCAGGGTCATGTTGAGCCAACAAAGATTCAGGTAAATATTGTATCTAGTGCACCAGCAGAGCAAATTCAGCAACTAGTGCAGCAAGCAATGATGGCATCACCAGCGATGAATTATTTACGTTCAGCAATGCATCAAAACACTTTTGCGATTTATATTAATGGCCGTCGTCGACCTGTAGCTGGCGTTCAGGAGTGTCAGGGTCCGGATGCGATAGATCCTTTTATCGCCCATACTAACGCCCCAGAAGCAATGACTTCGGAGTTAAACCAATTGATCCAGAAGCTAATGATCAAGGAAGATGGTCAGATCAAGGCTGCATCGGCCACAGTTGATGGTCGGCTAATTCGGAATGTATTAGGTCATGGGGTATGGCGGGCTGGTCAGGACTATGCGCAGATGGAGACTTGGTTAGAGATGCCAGGAACAACGCATTTCGCCTATCGGTCGGCAGTCGGTTCCAAAGGAAATGCGCCATCTGCATTAGCACTTTTAAGTTCAGGAATTGCATTTTGTTACATGACGCAATTATCAAGATATATCGAAAATATGAAGATGGATATCCATGGTATTCGTCTAGTCCAGATGAGTCCATATGAGATATCACAAGGTTGTGGGCACGCGATGCCAATACAGACGCATTTATTTCTCAATGGGGATGCACCAGAGGCTACCCATACCCAATTATTAGAAATTGCTGCGCATACTTGTTATTTACACGTGACCGCAGCAACTGCACATGAGCCTATATTAGAAGTCGTTATCAACCCAAAAAGCGAATTCAGTTGATTGCTTAGCGTTTTTAGACTGTAGCGGCGACTTCTGGGGTAATTACTAAACCGTTCGGAAATCTTCTAAAAAGTTCTTTTCTAATTTTATCTTTTTTCTTTGGTGCAGTAGCACTATCGAGTAACTTGGTAAGTTGAGCAAGATTTAGTGGACCTAAACGCGGCTTACCTGTTTTAGTGACCATTGGGTCATTTTTACGATTACGTTGATTCTGTCCTGCAGCCATGGCATTGCCCTTAAAAATTGTGGCGATATTATAAGGAGAGAGGCTCACTTAATTTCCCAAAATAGGGCACGAAATTGTGATCGTGCTACAGAATAACAGGTATGTGGATGGTACGTACATATATTTTGATTTAGAAGGATCTAATTCCGAAGGATTTTTCAGTTGAAGTCTTGCATCAGAGATCAATTTTTATTTAATTCGGATCTCATAATAAAATCATTTGTATAACTTTTGTTAATTACAAATCATCTTTATGGATCGTTTCATGCAAAACTCTTGGATAATTCGGATAGTTGTTTCTAGTATCTTTTTGATCGTTAACCCTGCATGGGCTTTATTTGATCAATGTCGGGATTATTTTCCAGAGGAACGTATTCCGGTTACTCAGGAAAAGGGACGGGATTTATGTTTTGATGGATTTGCTATTTTTTATTCACCCACAACAAAAAAACCTATTTACACAGTTGAACGATTAAACCGAGCTCGTTTGACAGCTCAACATCAACAACGCACGAATCAATTTTATGAAGAAGCGCGACTACCATTTGCAGACAGAGCACTATTAAGTGACTATAAAAATAGTGGTTATGATCGTGGACATAATGCTCCAGCAGGTGATATGACTTCTGAGAGATCGATGGCCCAATCTTTTTCTTTAGCAAATATGATGCCTCAGGCAAGGGAAAATAATCGAGGAGTTTGGGCAAGATCAGTTGAGAGCCCAACTCGTAAATATGTGATGCGAGCAAGTGGAGACGTCTTTGTCTATACTGGATCGGTTGGGATAGCCGGCCGGATTGGAAAAAATCAAGTAGTCGTTCCCACCCATTTATTTAAATTGGTATTTGATATCCAGAAACAGAATGCCTGGGCGTATTGGGTAGAAAATACAGATCTAGCGCAGATGACAGAGCCGATTTCCTATGCCGAACTAGTTCGGTTAACAGGGATTGATTTTCAGATTAAACCCAGTGTCAAAGCGCCATAGTTGATGGCTATTTAAAGTATTAGTAATAAAGCTTTTACTTAGCCAGATCGTGTTGCGCTTACATTTTGATAAATTTAAGAATAAATCCTGAGGGTGTTGATAATTTATTCCAGTGCTCATCTTTGGGATCTTGGGAATTTTTTAGAAAATCCCCCTCGCTAACTTTTTTAAATCCAACCGCTTCAAAATCTGCAATAACTGCTGCTGGATCGATACGATGAAGAGTTCTAGTAGCTGTTTTTCCTGCACCTTCTAAGGCTTCGTGATCACGAACGATCAGGATTCCACCCAATTTTAATAATTGATAAATTCGTTGATTAGTTGTCTGAATATTCGGATTCGCATTGACCATATCATGGTAGGAATTAATGATCGTAATCATGTCAACAGGGCCATTGCTATCTGGAATTAAATCATTGAGATTTCCCAGTACTGATAATATGTTACTTTGTGGATTGGCAATTAAGCGGTCTTGGAGATTTTGATTTGCTCTAGTATTAAAGGCTAGAACCTTCCCGGAAGGACCAACGGCTAGAGCCAGGAGTTGGCCGTATAGCCACCACCTGATAATATGTCTAGTACTTGTGAGCCTGGTTTTGCAGCAATAAACTGAAGCATTTCTAAGGGTTTACGCTTGGAATCCAACTTGAAATCTTGTTCAAGACGCATTGGGCTTTGAATGATTTGCAAAAAAGTTTGATGGGTTTGTGCGCCGACTGGTTTGATGAAAACTGTACAAATAATCATGCAAACCCACGAAATATAAATTCTCACTGGGTTGAGCCTTTTAAATTAAGAAATAATATTAGTGTAGCTTAAATGGATCATTCTAGCTTTTTAAAATTTTATAATAAGTGAACCATTTGCGTTCTGATTTTATAGATGGTAAATTGCAGAGATGTTATATTATGTTTTAGATTAGAAAAAGAAGTTAGGGTTTGTATGAGTATTTAAAACGCTTCATTTTAAATACTATTAATATTTATAACTGTTGATATAAAAGGATGTGGTATGAATAAATCTGACTTAGTAGAAAAAATTGCAAATGAGGCAGAAATTTCTAAGGCCTCTGCTGAGCGTGCTTTAAATACAGCAATTGCTCAAATCATTAAAGCTTTAACTAAAGGTGACGCCGTAACTTTAGTAGGCTTTGGCACCTTCAAGTCTGGCAAAAGAGCCGCACGGATCGGGCGCAACCCAGCAACTGGTGCAGAGTTAAAGATTGCCGCTGCTAAGACAGTGAAGTTTACTGCTGGCAAGGCATTCAAAGACGCGGTTAACAAACGGAAGTAAATAGAAGTCATTAAAAAATCTGATAGGAAAACGAACTGAATGATCTATTCAGTTCGTTTTCCCATAGTATGTTCGACTAAATGATGAGCATTTAGGCTGCTCTTTTTTTGATTTGAAATAGCTCATTCGAGGGCATTCCTTTTTTGATAACTAATTAACTATTGCATCTGTAGGGAAAATATCCCAATTAATGTTTCTAAAAGAAATTCAATGAGAAATTGGCTCATCATTAGTCTTTCTCTTAGAAGTTCTAATTTTTTTTATCTAGTCATTGAATGTCTATAGGGCATTCAATATTCTGAGATTTCTTTATTAAAAAATCATGCAACAGAAGGAAATCAGCTCTTTAAGTAGGTCGTGATTAAAAAATCAACTTTACACTACTATCTTGAATCTCAATGGATTCAAGCCGTTTACCGATCATTTCAGGCACGTGATAGACCGAGGTGCCGTCTAGAAGAGTTAAAAGAGTGGAGTTTAAGGAATTCAGAATTGCGCCGGATAATTCCTTGCCATCAGCGGTATTCAATTTTAGGATATTGATTTTAGAAATTTCGATATCCCCTTTTTCTTTATTCCAAACTGGTTGTGTATCTACACAGAAATCTCCTTGGCGAGTTGGTAATTTACTCATCCACACTCCACATAGTTCAATTTTTTGTCGCTCTTTACTATATTTAGTAGTTGGTTTGTCTAGTAGGATTGTTAATTTTTCTTTTGGAAATTTTTTAACGACAAAGATATCAATGACTGTTTTAGGAATACTTAGGCTGATCGCCACAGCTAGTGAGGAGAAAAGTGCAATAAACAACACAATAATGAATTTTTTTATCATAGTCTTTTTATAATCTTATTATAGTTTTGAGAAAACTGATAGGTCAGTTCAAATGATTGCTATAGGTACCTTGACTAAATTTGAGGTGGGTGTTCAGTTTCAGTTAATATAAGCTAAACAATTACTAACCATATTGGAGGCATACCTTGTCAATGAGTCCGAGACTTTTTCTGAGCACTTGTATAGCGATTACATTTTTCTTTGCAGCGAATATTTTTGCACAAACTTACCCCAATAAGCCGGTTCGCATTATTGTGCCGTTTGGGACTGGGGGACCTGACTCGTTAGCACGGATGTTAGGGGCTCAGTTAACGGTGCAAATGGGACAGTCTTTTATTATTGACAACAAGCCTGGAGCGAATGGTATTTTGGGGGCTGAGGCTTTATCAAAAGCTGCGCCGGATGGCTATACCCTGATGATTACCTCATCCGGATTTGCAGCCTCACCTGGAATGTATAAAAAGCTTCCTTACGATACCGAAAAAGATATCTTACCGGTTACTAATTTAGTAGAAAATCCAGGTGTTTTTGTCGTGGTTAATCCTAGCTTGGGAGTAAAAAACTTACAAGAGTTAATTGATTTAGCGCGTAGGCCAAATAGTCAATTATCTTTTGGATCTCCAGGAATTGGTAATAACTTGCATTTGTCGGGTGAGTTTTTTAATGCCAAAGCTGGCACAGCTATATTACACATTCCTTATAAAGGTGCTGGCCCAGCAGTAGCTTCTCTTCTAGCTGGTGAGACACAGGTGATGTTCTCTACGCCACCCGCCGTAATGGCTCAAATTAAAGCTGGAAAACTCATCGCTTTGTCATATAGTGATACACGGCGACATGCTCAAATGCCCGAGGTTCCAACGGCAACTGAGGCGGGATTGGGATCATTTACCCATCATGGTGGATGGTTTGGTATGTTTGCACCAGCCAATACGCCATTGGCTGTTTTAAATCGATTACACCAGGAAGTCCGAACTGCCTTTGCTAATCCACAATTTCGCGAACGATTAGAGATATTAGGTGCTGATCCCGTTGGGAATTCCTCAGCTGATTTTAAGATTTTTGTTGGTACAGAAATTAAGCGTTATGCAGAGATGATTCGTTTAGCCAAAATTCAACCAGAGTAATTGGAAAATTTGCTGAGTTTAAAAGATACATTTTTTATCATTTGGGATAAATTACTAACCAAGGGAAGTCATGACACATCGACATGAAGACGGCAGCGAACATGAGGATCACTTACCATGGAAAAATGATGGTGTGCGAGTAGTCCGTGGTGATCAGTTAGATACAAATACTCCACAAACACCGGGGATGAATCGCGCTGCGGCGATAAATTTTGCGCGTGTTGGGGCGCAAAAACTATGGGCTGGAACGGTGACTATTCATCCCAATGCGAAGACAGGGGCGCATCATCATGGGGCTTTAGAAAGTGTTATTTATGTGGTCTCTGGCAAAGCAAGGATGCGATGGGGGGAGCATTTAGAGTTCACGGCTGAGGCTGGTCCTGGCGACTTTATTTATGTGCCTCCATACGTACCACATCAGGAAATTAATGCCAATCCGAATGAGGCTTTGCAATGTGTATTAGTGCGCAGTGACAATGAAGCCACGGTGATTAATTTAGATATAGCTGCAGTTGAGCACCCTGAAAATGTAGAGTGGGTTGATCCAATTCATCTAGCGAGTAAGTCTTGATTGCAGGGCAAGGTATAAAAAGGCAATTTAAATCTACTCTGTCATTAAATTTACTAGCTCAAAATATGAGCTGATTGAAGAATAGACTGAACGTGCTGATTTAAAATAGGATATGTTGTTGGTAGATTGGGAACTTACTGAATAGGTAGGTTTGAAAAATGCTTTACTAATTCCTCAACAATATCCATCATTTTAATTCTTCAATCTAATCAGTCCTCGTTAAACCTCTCAACAAAGTCCTCGAATGAATCTTACTGAAATTATTTTAATATTCACAATCGCCCTTATTTTGGGTCTATTTTGGCAGATTAATCAGCTAAAAGAAAATCGCGCACAGGAAGACCAAATAGTTCACCTTAAGGAAAATTTGCAGGAATTACGAACTCGGATTGATTTGTTAATAGACGCTAATCGTTTATCTGGAGTTGATTTAAAAAATGATTTAAATCGTGATTTAGCTACTTTACGAACTACCCTGGTTGAGCAGCTTGAGGCGTCTGGGCGGGGAGTCAGGGAGACCTTGACGCAACGCCTTGCAGAGATTCAGCTTGATACCTCGAACAAGCTTGAGCAGATGCGCCAAACAGTCGATGAAAAGTTACACGCTACGTTAGAGCAGCGTCTTGGTGAGTCGTTTAAGCTAGTATCAGATCGTTTAGAGCAGGTACATCGTGGACTGGGTGAGATGCAAACTTTAGCAACAGGTGTGGGGGATTTAAAGCGTGTTTTGACAAACGTCAAGTCTCGAGGGACCTGGGGTGAGGTACAACTGGGTGCTTTAATTGAGCAAACCTTAACTATTGAGCAATATTCTAAAAATATAGCGACTCGGCCTAATAGTAGAGATATTGTTGAGTTTGCTATCCGTTTGCCCGGGCAAGAAGAAGGTAAGCCAGTTTGGTTACCAATCGATGCAAAGTTCCCGGTAGAAGATTATCAACGTTTAACTGATGCTCAGGACCGGGCTGATTTACAAGAAATTGAATCAGCAGCTAAAGCATTAGAAACACGAATTAAGGCTGAGGCTAAGACGATTCGTGAAAAGTATATTGAGCCACCTTATACGACTGATTTTGCAATCTTATTTTTACCAACAGAAGGCTTATATGCTGAAGTTTTAAGACGTCAGGGTTTGCTGGAGTTACTGCAAAATGACTTTCGCGTAACGGTTGCTGGCCCATCCACTTTTTCAGCCATGCTAAATAGTTTACAAATGGGCTTTAAGACTCTTTCGATTGAAAAACGTTCTTCACAGATTTGGAGTACTTTGGGTCAAGTCAAGACGGAGTTTAGTAAATTTGGTGAGGCTATAGAGGCCACTAAAAAGCGTTTAGATGCAGCGTCAAAGCAATTCGAGGCGGTCGATATCAGAACACGTAAGATTAATCGCGCCTTAAGTAATGTAGAGGCGGTTTCAAGCAATTCATCGACTCTTTTAGCGATTGACTTAGATGATCCTGATGAGGATTCAAAACCAGAGGGAAGTTCAACTTAAATCCTCAATACCTAGGGATAGATCCTTTGATAAAGCGGTCTAAATAATCCAGGGACTATCTACCATGAATCATGACTCTCTTGAAAAGCTTGTACGATTAAAGATGCCCTTTGGGAAGCATGCTGGTCAATTATTGTGTGATTTGCCGGGTAATTATTTAGCATGGTTTGCTCGGAAAGGTTTCCCAAAGGGGGAGCTTGGGGAGTTATTGCATTTGATGCATGAGTTAGATCACAATCAAATAAGAGATTTGTTATTACCTTTAAAAGGAAAATAGTCACCTAATTAGAATTCTAAAAGGAGCACCCTAAGTACATTCAAGGTTGCAAAGCGCAATTAAAAGTCCTGACTTACTGGCGTTCAATTTTACGTAGGTTAATCACTTTTCGCCATTTATCCAGCTCATTCTCTACAAATAATTTGGTTTCTGCTGGCGTAGTGTGCGTTGGTTCGCCCCCCAGGTCGACTAGACGTTTAGCAACATCTTTATTTTCAATGGATTTTTTGACCCCTTGGTATAGTGCTTGGATAATCGGCTCTGGCGTGCCGCCAGTTGCAGCGATGCCAATATACGAGCTAACTTCATAGCCTGGAAGAGCTTCGGCGATGGTTGGTAGGTCATTGTAAATTTTAGATCTCGTTTTGGCAGTGGTGGCAATTCCTCGTAATTTATTACTTTTAATATAAGGCATCATTAATTGCGGCGCCTCTAATAGAAAATCAATTCTCTCACCCATGAGTTCAAGTATGGCTACATTGCCGCCTTTAGTCGGAATATGAACAGTTTCAATACCAGCCATGACATTCAACAGCTCAGAAGACAGGTGATGGATCGCTCCGATTCCGGATGATGAGTAATTTAATTGGCCAGGTTTTGCTTTTGCATAGGCAATCAATTCTTGTAAATTCTGATAAGGCGCACTGGGATGTACTGCCATTAGGAATGGGTAGGTAGTGATTAATGAGACCATCGTGATATCTTTGAGAGGATCAAAAAGTGGTGTTTTAGTTAGAGCGGCCTGCGCAGAGTAGGCGCCTGATAGTAGCAATATAGTGTAGCCATCAGGCTTAGCCTTCGAAACATAGTTAGAGCCGATCGCACTACCTGCGCCAGCACGATTTTCTACTAAGACAGGGACCTTTAATTCCTCTGATAAACGCTGGGCAATGAGCCGGGCAATAATATCCGCTGAGCCGCCTGGGGCAAAAGGACAAACTAAGGTGATCGGTCGATCTGGATACGACTGGGCAAAGGCGGTCGTATTTGTTATCAGTAAAGAAGTAATAAAGGCGGTAATGAACCTGCTTACCATTTTTCTGAGTAGGGTCAATGTCCAAAACTGTATTTGATTTGTTTGCATAGGTTATCTTAATTGATAGAGTTACTGATACAAGAATGATTAAGTGTAATACAACTGATTTAGTTCAACTAGTTTAGAGGGCCTAAAAAGACTTCTCCCATAAAGCTATCTGATTGGGATTCAATGGTGGTTGGCCACGTACTTGGGTTAAGCCCAAAAGTCCGCCGAAGTCCTGCAGGTCTGGGGTTGCCGTCCCAGCCAATCTGTTCTATTTCCCAATAAAATTGGACTAGATAACCATCTGGATCAATCGCATAAAAATGATGTCCAAGTCCTGGAGATAATTCATGCGGTATAGGCTGAATCGTAATCCCTGCATCTTTGAGGTAGTGATACATAGTCCGAAGTTGTTGATAACTTGCTACTTGCATTGCAAAGGCAAAGGTAGTGGAACTTGGATTCAGTCCAAGGATTGTTCGAAGTGCAGTAGGATAGATTGCTAGTGCGTGGTGCTCAGTATTTGAGCTCAAGAAATAACAACTATGGCCTTGGTATTTAATTTCTTCAGTAAGGCGCAGACCCATGATTCGGGTATAAAAATCTTTAGCAGCGCTGAGATCATCTACAAATAAGCGGACTGGACCTATTTTGATAATTTTAAATGGCCTTGCCAATAAAATTCCATCAACCGGATATGTTTCTGCAATATTACTTTGATCCCGCCAACCTGCATGAATATGAATTTGGTGAGCTATGGCACGATTTACTTCCGCATATTCGGAGTGATATGGTAAATTTGGTGGTTGCTGGAATTTGATATCATGCATTGCTAGGGCTTTTGAGTGGCCACTCCAACCAATTTGTTCAATACCATAATAAAGTTCATTGATATGGCCTGCGGGATCGGTTGGGTAAAAGTGCCAGTTTGAACCAGGTAGGTCACGACCGGATCGAATGATCGGGATAGCTTGATCTGTAAACCAAGAAAATGCATCGACGATTTCTTGTAAGGAACCAACTTGCCAAGTTAATTGATTTGCCGTTAGTTGCGGAAAACGAGCGTATTGCGGATTAACTTTTTCAACTGCTTTTTTAGGAAAAAGTACAAAGGAATGATGATCAGTTCCATGGCGGGTAAAAAAACCTACAGTCGGCCCGACTTGATTTTTTAATTCAGGGGGAAGGCGATCTGCAAAATCAATTTGGTCAGAAACCTTAAAGCCTAACAGATCACGATAAAATTGGAGGGATTTCTCTGGCGATTCAACATTCAGTCCAAAATGGCCAAGTCGGCGAATTTGAAATGGACGAGCCAATTCAATACCTGAAAGAATATGGACTTTTGTCGTCATACAGATTGATGCTGTAAGGGGAAGTATTTGCTGAGCCAGCTTGCTAGCGTGGCGTGCACAATTTGATTTTCACCAGCAAGTAAAAAATGGTCTACATCGCTAAAAAGATGCAGTTCAGCTGGTTGCTTGGCATGGGCAAACAGATCAATAGATTGTTCAGTTGGAGTCACAGTATCAACTGCTGCATGGAGCAGCAAGAGGGGCCTTGGGGAAATTTGTCCGACTACTTCATTAGCAGTAAATTCAAACATACTTTGTACTACTTCATAGGGAAATTCCATATGGGAACCTGGCGATAAGTTATTACGAATTCCTGGCCGAATCGGGACAATATCATATCTAGAGACCATCATAGACTCACCTTGAGCCAGTTTTTTTTGGCCCTCTTGCATCATCAGTGTGAATTTTTCCCAGTCCTGTGGCTTTGCATGTTGTTTACGAAATTTTTTAGCTCCATCTCCCCAGCCGCCCATCGCAATACAAGCTGCTATAGCTGGATTAACTCCAGCTACATAGACAGCTACCGCTGCCCCAAAACTAAAGCCTGTCACAGCAATTTGATCTGGTATTACCTCTTCTAGAGTTTGAAGGTACGCCAAAGCGCTACTCGTATCTCTGACTTGTTCTTGGCAAATAACGCGTCCACGTTCCCCTTGGCTTTGACCACAGCCTCGAAAATCAAATCGCAAAGCGATATAACCTAATTTTTCAAAAAGTTCAGCAGCAGCTAATGCGGTCCCACCATTTTTATTACTGCCAAAGCCGTGCAAAACGATGATTGCAGGTTTTCTCTCGTCGGCCCTAAGGTGACCTGGAATATGTAGGGTACCACTAAGGGTTAAATCATCAGATTGAAATTGGATATTTTTTTGCATATATGATTTGAAAGAAACGATGACAAAGGGGTTTTGAAGACTAATGTGAAGTAGCGTGACGTGATTACTTTTAACAAGCTCATTATTTCATAATCAAGTTTACCTCTAGACTAACTAGTTTAGATAGTTCTTTTCAGATCATCTTTGATCAGAGCATTTGAATAAGCTATTTTGGATTCGGTTTATAGTAAAGTAAGTAATTAACAAAGGGCTAATTCTAAAAAGAGGAGATTTCATGAAAATAATGATGCAAATATTTCGGCCTTGCCAAAATTTGTTTGTTTTATGGAACTGTTTGATTATTCTTGGAATAGTTCAGGTCCCCTTTGCTTTTGCTTGGCCGGATAAAAACGTTCAAATCATCGTGCCTTTTCCTCCGGGAGGGTCAAGTGATGTTCTTGCCCGAGCTATTTCACAAAGTATGTCGGAACGACTTGGTAAGACATTCATTGTCGAAAATAAGGCGGGAGCGACGGGGACAATTGGAACTAATTTAGTTGTTAAAAGTCCGCCGGATGGTTATACCCTATTAGTTGCTTCTTTAGGGCCTTATGTGATTGCCCCGCATTTAATAAAGAATGTGCCATATGATCCGACTAAAGATTTAGATGCGATCTCTTTGATGGTCCAAGCACCAAATGTCATGGTAGTGCCGGCTAGTTCGCCGCATCAATCGGTCGCAGATGTATTGAATCATTTAAAGAAAAACCCCAATAAAATGAGTTTTGCTTCGTCAGGAGCTGGGTCATCAGATCACTTGAGCGCTGAACTATTTTGGTTACAGACAGGCACGAGTGGGATTCATGTACCTTATAAAGGAGGTGCACCTGCCATAACAGATTTAATTGGGGCTCAGATAGATATTTCTTTCCAGAACATCAATTCAGTGATTCAACATATTCGATCTGGGAAGTTACGCGCTTTAGCAATTACTTCCGATAAGCGCTCAATCTTGATGCCTAATGTACCAACCTTAAATGAGAGTGGTGTAACTGGTGCAAACGTAGCCTCATGGCAGGCTATTGCTGCACCTCGAGGATTACCTATGGAGATTAAAAAGAAGTTACATGCTGCGGTTGTTCTAGCCTTAGAAGATAAAAAAGTGCGTGAGAATTTTAGTGACGTTGGTTTTGAAATTATCAGTAGTAGTCCCGAACAATTTACGGAATTTATGGCTACTGAATACGCGCGTTGGAAAAAGATCATAGAAACGCGTAATATTAAAGTCGAATAATTTTTAAAGAAATTTTTTGTCAAGTTCACCTGTAATTACTTACTTACACGTCATCCCGGTTGCGGGACGCGATAGTATGTTGCTCAATTTGAGTGGAGCGCATGCCCCCTTTTTTACGCGCAATATTATTATATTGACAGATAGTTCTGGCAATACTGGTGTTGGTGAGGTACCTGGAGGTCAAAAAATTACTCAGACAATTCTAGATGCTAAAGCCTTTATGATTGGTCAACCAATTACTCAAGTGCAATCGGTATTAAGAGCGGTACAAGTTAATTTTTCAGATCGGGACGAGGGAGGACGGGGCTTACAGACTTTTGATTTACGAACGACGATCCACGCCGTTACTGCAATTGAATGTGCCATGCTCGATTTACTTGGTAAATATCTTGGTCAACCTGTTTGTGAATTATTAGGCAATGGTAAACAGCGGGATGTTGTAGACGTCTTGGGGTATTTATTTTTTATTGGAGATTCTTCTCTGACTGATTTGCCCTATCAAAAGCCTAGTGGTGAGTGGGATTGGTATCATTTACGACATCAGAAGGCGATGAGTGCAAAGTCGATTGTTGATTTAGCTAAAGCCGCACAGGAATTATATGGTTTTCGTGACTTTAAATTAAAGGGTGGTGTTTTTTGTGGTGATGAGGAGTTAGAGGCCATTTATGCTTTACAGGAAAGTTTTCCGCAAGCCCGAATTACAATTGATCCAAACGGTGCTTGGTATTTAAAAGATGCTATTCGATTATTACGAGATCAGCTTGGTCGACTAGCCTATGCAGAAGACCCCTGTGGTGCAGAAGATGGTTTGAGTGGTCGTGAGATCATGGCTGAGTTTCGTCAAGAGACGGGTTTACCAACAGCTACGAATATGATTGCTACGGACTGGCGACAATTGCGTCATGCCCTAGCTTGGGTGCAGTTGATATTCCTTTAGCAGACCCACATTTTTGGACCATGTCTGGTTCGGTTCGGGTAGCGCAGACTTGTCAAGACTGGGGACTTACTTGGGGGTCGCACTCTAATAACCATTTTGATATTTCTTTAGCAATGTTTACTCATGTAGCTGCTAGTGCGCCTGGTAAGGTAACGGCGATTGACACGCACTGGATTTGGCAAGATGGGCAAGCTTTAACAAAAGAACCTTTGCAGATTATTGGTGGACAGGTCAAAGTATCACAAGTACCTGGGTTGGGAGTTGAACTGGACTATGGGGCTATTGAGCGGGCTCATCAGTTGTATCAAGAGCACGGATTAGGAGCACGCAATGATGCTCAGAGTATGCAATTCCTTATTCCTAACTGGCAATTTGATCCTAAAATGCCTTGCTTAGTTCGTTAATCTACATGAGAGAAAATTCAAATGAGACCGAGTAGTTTAAGAGCCTTATGGGCCAAAGATCAGGCCGCTATTAATGGATGGTTAGCTATTCCAAATAGTTTTTCAGCAGAAACAATGGCCCATCAGGGCTGGGACACTTTGACGATTGATTTACAACATGGAGTGATTGATTATGGTCAGATGGTTGCCATGTTGCAAGCCATTTCAACTACGCAGACTATGCCAGTAGTTCGTGTACCTTGGCTTGAGCCAGGAATCCTGATGAAGACCTTAGACGCGGGTGCCTATGCTGTTATTTGTCCAATGGTGAATACAAAAGAAGACGCCCAAAAATTTGTAGCCTGGACCAACTACGCTCCCAAGGGGGTGAGAAGTTATGGCCCAGTAAGAGCATTTTTATACGCTGGTCAAGATTATCCAGAACACGCTAATGAGACAATTGTGCGCTTTGCGATGATTGAGTCAGCTCAGGCTTTAGATCACTTAGATGATATTTTATCGGTAGAGGGCTTAGATGCCATTTACATTGGCCCATCTGATCTTTCACTAGCCTTGGGTTGTAAGCCAACTTTTGATGCAGTTGATCCACCGGTTGCGCAAGCGATAGATCATATTTTAGATCGTGCAAAAGCACATGGTGTAGTTGCTGGTATTCATAATGGCAGTCCAGAGTACGCTCATTTACGGATTCTAAAGGGCTTTCGATTTGTAACGGTATCTTCGGATGCCCGCTTAATAGCAGCCGGTTCTCAGCAGATTTTAGAAAAAATGGGTCATCTTGCAAAAGATCAAAAATCTTATTAACGTTTTTTGGATTTACCCTTTTTCTTGGAAGTCTTTAAAAAGTTTAAGACAGTTTCATTAAATAGTTCTGGCACCTCAATATGGGGAATATGTCCTACATTGGCTAGAGGGACTAGTTTGGCATGAGGGATTATTTTTGCCGCATTCTCGCCTAGTTTAGGGAAGTTTCCAAGTAACTTGACTGCTTCAGGAGGAGCAAAGCGTCGACCAAAAACAGTTCGGTCTTGTTGTCCAATGATCAAAAGGGTAGGTATTTTTAGGCGAGGCAGATCCGCCACAATCGGTTTTTCGGCAATCATTTGATATGTTAGAACTGATGTTTGTGAAAAAGTTGGGTAGTCTGGTCCTTTTTGCATACGGACATATATTTCTACAAAACGTTCGAACTCAGGCTGCCATTTTGGAAAGTAACTTTGTAAAAATTTTCGATAGGATTCTTCTGTCTGAGCCATTTCAAGTTTAAGAAGGGTAGCATTTTGTTGCGGGGGGATGTCTTTACTGTAGTCTTCAAGACCTAAAGGGTTTTCTAAAACAAGTTTTTCAACAGTTTTTGGGTAGAGTGCAGCAAAGCGAACACCGAGCATTCCCCCCATTGAGTTAGCTATTACGTGTGTTTTGCTAATTTTTAATGAACGAAGTAGTTGTTTTGTATTCGCAGCGAGATCATCGAAGTGATAATCAATACTTGGTTTTGCAGACTTACCAAAGCCGATTTGGTCAGGAGCGATTACTCGATAACCAGCTTGAGAAAGACCTGAGATCGTTTTTTCCCAATAATCACTTGCAAAGTTTTTACCATGAAATAGAAGAACTACACCACGCAGTTTTCCTGTGGGGGGTACATCCATGTATGCCATTGGATATTTTTTACCTTGCATAGTAACTTGTAACTCCTTGACTCGGTATGGGTAGGGCCAAGAACTTAAGCGAAGATCAAGTGGGGCGGAGTTACTATATTGACTTAGCTGGGTAATGGTATTTGCTGGCGAAAGTGATTCAGTTACAGACTTTGGAATTGGTGTGAGGATTGCGCTCGGATTAGGAGTAGAAGATGAGGGAGTGGGCGGCGTCGTTTGACTTGTAGTGGGTAGAAAGTTAGAGAAGTTACTGGCTTGATCAGAAGCACAACCCCAAACTAATAAGGTGAGTGGGAATAAAAATAGAAAGTGAAAGGTTGACTTTTGAGGAGTATGGAAGCGTTTCATAGGCTTTTATATTTCCATTGATGGGGCGATTTATCGATAACTATTTGTAATTTTAATAATTAGTTATTTGATTATAGGACTACATGGTCTTTACCAATCAAATTTCCGATATCTTCTGACACCCATTTCAGAAAATACTTACTTCAAATCAAGCCGCTCGAAAAGACCCATCTACTAAGATATCACTCCGTGCAAGAACACTGAATTGGAGGGTATGTTGGAACAGGTAATCATCATCGTTGGAGTAATAGCTAGCGTATTTGTAAGTGCAAAAGTTTTACCGGTAGTGAAGAAGAATTTAGGATCTGTCTTAAAAGCACCAAGGCAACGGCCCTATAGTACGTTATTGATCGCTTGTTTGTTGTATTTATCGAGTGATGAGATTGTGCAGGCTTGGCCTCTTGAGTATCGGGATCAGTCCGGGGATGATTTGGGAAGGCAGTTTGAAAAATTTTTACATTGTGATTATTTCTTATGTGAGCAAGACTTGGTTGTGTTTGTAAGCATCATTAAGAAAATTTTTAATTTTTTAGTTATTCAAACTATTTAAGCCGGTTCTAGAACCAAGGCTCATGAAGCTAATGGTTCTAGAGGCCTAGTTGTTAAGTAATAGAACTCATAAAGCGATTCTATTAAATCAATTTTTAATAGGCGTATCTTCAAAGAAAAAAGTTTCTTTTTCAACACGCTTAGCCTGTCGGGATGGCCTTTTTTTTCTTGAATTTTGAGGATATCTAGATTCCAAAGGGGATATTTTTATTGACGACTGGTTTAGTGGGCGAGAGACATGCTTTTTGGGGGCATTTGGTGAGTCGAGTAGTATTTCATGGGCAGTAATACTTTCAACTAACTGGACATGATTGAATAAGTGGTAGACAAATACTCCAACTCCTACCCCAACAAAGGGTGCTAGCCAAATATGAATAATTTGTTGCCAATTCCAGTGAGGGTCAAACAGAGTTAAAGCCAAGCTTTCAATAGGATTCATCGGAAACATAAATACTTGTAGGCTAATGAGTTGGACTAAGAGCATGCTTGCACCGTAAATAAATGGCACTAAATATCGCCTATTGATATTCGTGTGGCTACTAACAATCGTAAAGACTAGAGTCGCGTTAAGAATTGTTTCTAAAATAAAATGCATCGGCGGCGAGAGAAATACGAGGCGCTCTTTGATCATCATGATCGCCTCATCCGTACCTCTTAAAAAGGGTTCTATTTGGCCATCGACTATAAAGTATAGAAAGCTAGTTGCAATGATAGATCCAAGTAGTTGGCCAGTCATATAACTAGGTAATTGTTTAAACTTGAGTAGCCCAGAAAAATACATACCTAGACTAACAATGGGGTTTAGATGACAGCCAGAAATCTGAAAAATTCCACCTCCAATTAAGAGTACGCTTAAGCCATAGGCTAGCGCAATTTCTAATTGACTCATGCTGATTTGTGGGTTGATATAACTGATCATAAAGCAAGAACCCCCAATTAGAATTACTAGACAAGTACCTAACATTTCAGCAAAAAATTGATGGATTAAAAAAAACTGGGATTGATGATTATTTTCCAATGAAACTTCTCCTTTTGATTGCGATTGATGGGAGTGCAAGCATAGTGTTTTATCCACATCTTGACTGCCACTTTTGGATGAAATTTTTGTCAGAAAAATCTGAGTAATTTGGGGCTAATGAAGTCCGAAGATTATGCTTCATTGCTTTATTTAGAATTCTCGTTTTAGCTGTTTTATGAAAAAAAAGCAGCTTGCTGCTCAGAAGACTTACTTTGCTATTGGTTGACGAGAAATGAGTTGTTTACACAGCGAAGGGATTGTAAACATAAACTTTACAGTCGAAGCTATTGCTCGAAGGAGCGGGCTATGAAAAAATACGTTCAGTACTAAAGCAAGTCAAGCCATCAAACAAGTACATTCTGAAGCAACATCCGTTTAACTTCGATAACTCGCATCGATTAAATCAAGTTTACGAAGATAAGCTGGCCAATCGTCAGCGCCACGGCCCTGATCATGTTTGGTATATTGCGCTGCCGTTTTTTCACAAATATCTTCTGGAATGAAGCGCAGTGCTTGGCCGCTTGCTTGAACCTGTAATTGAATTTGGGCAGCATCTAAAAGATATTTCAGCAAAATAAAACTCTCTCGAACAGTTGTGCCGACGGTTAATACCCCATGATTTTCCATGATGAGGGCGCGGTGTTGAGCGAGGTTTGCTGCAATTCGGGGTCGTTCGGTAAAGGCATCTGTTAGTCCCTCATAGGGGTGATAGCCCAGGCGATTATAAAATCGCATCGCACTTTGACTAATCATTAAAAGGCCACATTGTAGGATAGATATTGCTTGACCTGTTTGCGTATGGACATGGACTGCACTATACACATCTGGTCTAGCCAAATAGATACCACCATGGAGTGTAAAGCCGGGGCGATTCACGCCCGAAGACTCATCTAGGTCGGCATGCATCGATACTTTCACTAGGTTACTAGCAGTGACCTCTTGGTATAAAAGTGTGTGGGCTTTCATGAGAAACATAGTAGGCTCACCAGGCACCCGAACACTGGCATGGTTATAGATCACATCATCCCAACCATATAAGGCTAACAAGCGATAGCAAGCGGCTAGGTTAATCCGTTCTTGCCACTCAGCATCGGAGATATGTAGTTCTTGCCCAATCGAGGTTGTCATATTTAAGCGCTAAGTTGTATAACAGTATTAGAAAGTGTACCGATTCCGGAGATTGTGATATCGACTTGATCCCCATGTTTAATATTGGAGGGAACCCCATCTGTTCCCATCCACATGACATCCCCTGGTTGAATAGTCATATATTTTGTAATCTCAACAATATAATCTCGAATACCAAAAATCATGTTATTTGTCGCAAATTTTGTATGGACTGTACCGTTAACTGCAACTGTGGTCATCATTTTATCGAGATTTACATCGGTTTCGATCCATGGTCCCATGGGTTTGAAAGAGTCACTATTTTTAGCACGCCATAGAGTTCGATCTTCTGCCTGCCATGTTCTCTCACTGACATCATTACCGATGGTATAGCCAAAGACACAATCAAGGGCGTTGTCATAGGTTAGATGTTTTGCTTGTTTACCAAAGACTACAACTAGTTCACCTTCATACTGAAAAGCATTTGTTGAATTGGCGGGCTTAAGGATTGGATCACCATGCGCACACAGAGCACTATTTGCGCGGTAGCCG
Source organism: Betaproteobacteria bacterium (assembly GCA_009927445.1). Classification (GTDB taxonomy): domain Bacteria; phylum Pseudomonadota; class Gammaproteobacteria; order Burkholderiales; family Burkholderiaceae; genus Polynucleobacter. The sequence goes on along the minus strand of RFMZ01000218.1, from coordinate 20,650 downwards.
ATGTCTGCTTTAGGAGGAAAGACTGGTTCTTTCCCACGCAGAGCTGCCATTTGAATAATATGGTCTTTGTAGTTAATGCCCACACAATAAAAAGTGGGTGGGATTACAGGCGGTAAAAACTGTATATCAGCGATCTCAAAGGATTGGTTAGTTTGGACATACGGACCAAAGGGGGATCCATGCACAGCAATGACACGTTTTTCTTCAATCAGGCCAAAACTAGCTTGGCCATCTAAGTTAAATCTGCACCATTTTGCCATCGAGTCTCCTAACGATTAATTGTATTTATTTTAGTATGTTAATCTACAAAATTGCTGGTATAAAGAAATCTCTTTTAATTACAGCTTTACAAATTTATCCGGCAATTATTCCTTCCGATCTAGTTTATCACTTCGGTTTTTAAATCCTGTAATATCATCGCATGCAACCAAGCATCAAGTCACCTAGTTCCTCATCCTCAATGAAAAAGCCAAATTGGTTAGCGCCATTTGGGGTGAAAAGTTTTCGTTTTCAATGGCCTTCTGATTTGACAACATCTTGGGCCTTTGAAATGGAAACGCTGATTTTAGGGTGGTATATCTTAATCAAATCCGAGTCGGTAATTCTTTTAGTGATATTTGGGGCTTTACAGTATTTTGGTGCTTTAGTCTCACCACTTTTTGGCGTTGCAGGTGATCGAATGGGTTACCGTCGAATGCTTTGGGTAACAAGGGCTATTTATGCTTTTTTGGCAGGCACACTCCTAGTCTTAGGCTGGCTTGATGCACTTAATCCCTATATAGTTCTTTTCATTGCGGGTATTGTAGGGATGATCCGTCCTTCGGATATGGTGTTTCGTTATGCCTTGATTGCTCAAACGCAACCGCCGCACTTACTGATGGGGGCTTTAGGGGTATCTCGTATTACCTCGGACTCAGCGCGCATGGCTGGTGCACTTGCTGGCGCTGGAGCAGTAGCCTATTTAGGCATGACCGCAGCCTATGTTGTTATTACGCTTTTATATATTTGTAGTTTTTTATTAGCCTTTCAAGTCGACGATCATTTCGTCCCAGATCCGCATAAAGTGCCGGCTACGCCTTTGCAGGATTTACGAGAAGCCTTTATTTATATATCCGATAAACCGATACTTTTGGGAGCTTTAGGCGTTGCTTTTTTAGCCAATTTTTTAGGATTTCCTTTGTTTTTAGGATTACTACCTTATGTTGCTAAAAATATTTACGAAACGGATCAAACCGGACTTGGTTTTTTAGGCGCTAGCTTTGCATTTGGTGGGCTGTTAGCATCTGTTGTGCTGAGTAGTAATCGATTCAAGCTACGCGCATCACAAACGATGATTGTTGCTGCTTGCGCATGGTTTTTAATTGATTTAGTCTTTGCTCAAGTAAATCAAATGATTCTTGGGATGGTACTTCTAGTAGGTGCTGGTTTTGCCCAAAGTCTTTGTTTGACCCCGTTAGCGGCGGTCATGCTCAGAGGTACAGAGCAAGCTTATCGTGGACGCGTGATGGGTATGCGGATTTTAGCAATTTGGGGCTTAACTCTTGGTTTATTAGTATCGGGCCCACTGATTAATGCCTATGGCTTTAGTGTGATGGCCAGTATTTATTCACTTTGTGGATTACTCTTAACGATCGGTATGACGGTTTATTGGCGAGTGCATTTGTGGCAAGCATCGTCTCCAGCAAATACGCATATGTAGATGGCTTCATTTGAGTTTAATACTTGACTTAAAAAATAGAATTACCGATTTGATATATGGCGTAATTTAGACAAATATTTCGCCCATTATGTGTTGAGTTGAGAAAGTTTTTTGGCTTTGGCTCGGTTGATCCGAGGCAGATAACTTTGCAAGAGATTGAGGTCATGTTAGAGACGCACGGGATACTTTTTTACTATCGACAGCGTCAGCATATTTATAGCTTGCCGGTTTATGCTGAGGTAGATCATATAATTCGTCATATGATAATTTATATGGGGCAGACTATTTCAAGATTATTAGTTATGCTGTATCCTGAGGAATCAATCAAAAAACGAATTTTAAAGTTGTAATTGAATAGAATATTTAATCATGAGATTTGCGTATGGCCTTTTCAGAATTTGAACTAAAAAGAATTGAGCACATCATTGGTGGGTATTGCATTAATATATCTCCCAAAGATCAGGTAACTTGGAATTTGTTACATTTTGACTATGATGTGGATAAACAATCGATAACGCTTGTAGAAGTTAGACCTGATTGGCGGGATAATACGATTACTAGGCGAAGCCCATTCGTGAAGATTACCTATGTAAAATCATCCCAAATATGGAAAATGTATTGGCTCAGGCAGAATCTTCAGTGGGATCGGTATGAGCCATGTGAATCTGTTGAATCCCTAGAAGAATTTGTTCGGGTAGTCTCACAGGATGAGTATGGTTGTTTTTTTGGGTAGGACGGAAGTGTGTCTAAAAACAGATTGTAATAAGCCTCAATTAATAAATCCCGCAGTTATGAGTCCAAGAGTTATCATTTCAATAATCAATTGATGATAGATATACTTTGGCCAGATCAATTTTTAAAAGATGTTCGAAGTTATTTCATCACCGCACTACCCGCTAATTTCTCACTGTAAAGAGCTAGGGCAGTATGGTCAGCTTGTGGACCAAGGTCTAGACTTGCTTGACTCCAAATTTCTTGGCAGAGAGTCGCAAAAGGGCTTGCAATGTCATCATCATGAGCCATGTCTAAAGCAATACCCAGATCTTTAGCCATGAGGGATAAAGAAAAGCCGGAATTATATTTTCGCGACAACACATATTGCTTGAATTTCTTTTGAGTACTATTGTTCATACCGCTTGAGACGTTCAGTATATCGACCATCGTTTCAGGGTCAATGCCAAATTTTGAACCAATCAGTAAAGCTTCAATTCCAATTAAAAAACCACCTGCAGAAACTAAGTTATTTAAAGCCTTCATTGCGTGTCCGGTACCGATGGCTCCGGTTTTGATAACTGTGCCCATTGATTTTAAGATTGGCATCGCTTGCTCGATATCTGCATCGACTCCACCAGCCATAATAGATAATTCGCCGGTAATAGCCCTTGGTACTCCTCCCGAGACTGGTGCGTCGAATAGAGTTACGTCAAGTTTTGATAGTCGCTCGGATAAGTCAATTGTTACTGCTGGAACACCAGATGTCATTTCGATTATGGTAGTCCCTTTTTTTAAATAGGGTGCTATACCATCTTTACCAAAGATTACTGCCTCCACAATCTGACTATTAGGCAAAATCGTAATGACAACATCAGATAATTCTGCAAGTTCTTGCAGAGAATGGCTGGGTGTGCCGCCAAATTCTTGCACAAAGTTTTTAACTTGTTCGGGGCGGTTATCAAAAACACTGACTTGGTAAGCATTTTTCAATAGACAAGCAGCCATAGGCCAACCCATTGCGCCGATTCCAATAACTCCAATACGTTGGTTCATTCTTAATCCTTTGAAATAAAAGCGAAGTTTGATCGAATCATCGCGCTAATTTTAGTTAGGAGTTTAGCGTGTCTGAGCAACTGTTTGCCTAAAAAAAAAACTACAAACTTAGCTATAACAATTTATCTGTAAATATTTTACTCAGGTTGAATATTGGCATTTTTCATTGCTACTTTCCATTTATCGATATCTGCTCTTAGAAAACTTTTTAAGTAATCAGGATTTACAGTGTTTGGTGGGGCAATCATAGCGCCCATTTCGGTATAACGTTGCACTAGGATAGGATCTTTGAGCGCTGCTCGGAGTGAGTTAGCCACTCGTTCCACAATTGGTTTAGGGGTGTTCTTCGGTAAATATAATCCATGCCAAACTGCTAGTTCAAATTTTGGTAAGCCGGATTCTGCAAAAGTTGGTACTTGCGGTAAAGATTTGATCCGTTCTTTTGTTGCTACAGCGATTGGCTTTAAGGTTCCTGCTTTAATATGGCTTATGGTACTTGCAGGTTGGTCGCAAATTAAGTCAACTTGACCTCCCAATAGATCATTTAAAGCCGGACCAGTCCCCTTATATGGAATTGATGCCCAGTTAGCGGAGGTAACTGATTTTAATAAGACTTCACACAAGTGTGAGGTAGCACCAATACCGGCATTTGCAAAGTTTAATTTACCGGGATTTTTCGCATCAAATTCGAGGAGACCGCTAAGTCCATTAGCTGGAAAATCTTTACGAGCCACTAAAATCATGGGAACATTTGCGACCATACCCACTGGCTCAAAATCCACATTCGGGTCATAGGGTAGTTTTGCATAAAGAGCTGGCGCACTAGCTTGCGCCATATTATGAAACAGCGCGGTATAGCCATCAGGATTTGCTCTTGCGACGCGCCCAGCCCCAATTGTCCCACCGGCACCACCGGTATTTTCAACAATGACATTTTGTCCAAGCGAGGAGGACATGGTTTGTGCTAATAATCTTCCGAGGACATCGGTCGAGCCTGCTGGTGGAAATGGAATAACTAGGGTAAGAGCTTTATCAGGGTATTGGGCATTTGCATTACCCAATATGAAAGTACTTATCAAGATTGCTGGGCCAAAATGATTCCAAAATGACTTCTGCAACAGTTCAGATATCTGCATGATGGTTATCCCTTGCTCGGTTCGGTTAGCGACACGATTTCTAAGTTCTTTTTGCCAACTTGATTATACAAGGTCATCGTCAGTGGATCGTGCCCCGCGATAACATGCTGATCTGACTCGGCTAATGACTGAATTAGGTCGTATCCACGGAGCATATCGCCAATATCAGAAACAATTGGGAAGGGTGATCGATTCAGGAAGTTTTCGAGGTAGTGTGCAGCATCGGAAGCGAGCACAATCCAGCCACGTTTCGTATGCACTCGGACAATTTGTAGGCCACGCGTGTGGCCACCAACCCAGTGAACCTCTATACCAGGGCGAAGCTCAAAAGCCCCTGCATGAAACCTCACACGATCCTCAAAATTGGCATAGACCAAATCGCATACATCATTAGCATCATAAGCATGCCTACAAAAAGCATGGCGCATTTCTGGTCCAGTGGCATAGGACATTTCACGTTCTTGGATATGAAAGCGCGCGTTTTTTAATAAACGGGTATTCCCAGCATGATCATAATGTGCGTGAGTAATAATCACATCTTTTAGATCTTCTAATTGAACTCCAGTTTTCTTTAAAGATTCAATAGGACAGCGTAAGTACTCTCTATTTCTTAGTTGGGCTGCCGCTTGATTAAAACCTGTATCGACAAGAATAGTTTCCTGATCATTTTTTAAAAACCAGACAAAGTAGTCCATTTGGGTAGCTACATCATGTAAATCATGGGAGATAAAATTTTCAATCCTCCTTCTTTTAACTTTTGCATAACGTAGCGCATATGCATCCCAGATCGGTATGTTCATTTTTGTCTCATTAGAAATGATGTCTGATTAATTCATGTATTCCTTGAATATTGTAGAGTCTTTTTAATACTTCTTCTTGCGTATTTGAGCATTAATAATGTCGGCGATAGTAATTAGGACGCCAGTTATAAAACGGTTGATGATAAAAGCCAGGTTTATAGTAGTAACCAGGCGAATAATATCTAGTACCGTTATAGTTGGGCGAAGCGCAACCTAGAAGCGAACTTACTAGTAAAACAGTACCTGTTAGTAGAGTAAATTTTTTCATCACGCGACCTTTCTCAAGAGGGCAAGGAAAATGATTTATGTCCTTCTTGCTTCAATAACGCTTGGAGTTCCTATAAAGTTAACAAGCTAGATCACTATTTTGGTGGGAATGAATTTTTTGAATAGATCTTCTATATCAGAGATCGGATGCGCCCTAAGTTTTGTGGTTCCGCTGGAAATTTCCCCAGATCGATTTGTTGATTGAGTAGAGTAATGGCGTTGTTAATTGGGGTTGGAATGCCTAGATCTTTGCCTTTTTGAGCCACTAAGCCATTGAGATAATCGACTTCTGTTCGACGACCTTTGCTGTGGTCTTGCACGACAGCGTTTCTCGAATGAGGTCCAATATGTTTGACAAGAGTAGTAAATAAGGTTTGAATAGCCTCTTCCACTGAGCCTGAGAAATCTTTTTCTGTGAGGCCAAAGACCGGTTCGATATTGACTCCAAGAGCCTGGCTAACCGCATAGGTTTCTTGGCCAGCAAGGGTTGCTAACTCGACATACCCCGGCAGAATAACTGCCTCGGATGATTTAATACCTAGCATTCCGATAGGGCCTTGGGTCATTGCATTGGCGATTAGTTTAGACCACTTAGCTCCCCAAATATTCGCAGTTTTCGTGGACGTACCTACATGGCTAAGAATTTTTTCAATGTCAGTAAGACGACTTGTGATTTGTCCATTTAATTCCCCAGGAGCAAGCCAAGTACCCTGGCGATTTGTATTGCGTTTGATTTGGGCTGGTGAGGTGACTTCTGCTGATAGTTCGATGACGCATCCGATATCACGTTCTGGACCAATAATCGGAGCTACCCATTCATCATTCAGACTATTTTGAACGCAGACTAGTACCCCATCTTTTTTTAGGTAGGGGCGAATAAAGTGAGCTAGCCAGACACTATCGTAGGACTTGGCACAAAGAAGAATCAGATCTAGTTGAGGATTGAGAGTATAAATTTCATGAAGATGGTAGGCGCGCACAGGCATATGATGTTCGCTACCAGGCATGCTCACTCGGAGTCCTTGCTCTTTCATCGCATCTACATGACTTGGCCAAGCATCGATCAAGATCACGTCGAAGCCTGCCTCGGTCAGATCAAGGCCAATACTGCCGCCGATTGCACCTGTCCCAAGAATAGCAATTTTTTGCAACATACAAAGTTCCTTTTAAAAATAATTCCAATTGATGTGGTGCGTATTCCCAGTATACTAATTACATTGTCTAGAGCGCATTGCGATCATTAGAAATATAAATCATGGAGTTCTAATAGATGTCTAATTTAAATTTTTCGTATTTACTGTTAAGTACTTTTAGGAAGACTTCGATGGTATATTTAAGGGGGTTAATCTTTTTAAGTTTAATTGTGCCTTGTAGTGTTTCTTTCGTTCTTGCACAAGGCAGTCCCTCTTCTAGTTCTGTTAACTCAGGAGTTGCTCAAAGTTATCCAAATCGTACCGTAAAAATTATTGGTCCTGCAGCAGGATCTGGCGCAGACTTAACGGTACGAATTGTTGCTAAATATTTAAGTAAGGTCTGGAAACAATCCGTTATCGTTGAGAATAAACCAGGCGCCGGGGGATCAATTGGTACGGGTTTTGTTGTTAACGCAGACCCGGATGGATATACCTTGTTGGTGCAGTCTGCTTCTTTTGCTGCTAACCCAGCGATTTATAAAAAATTACCCTACGACCCGGGTAAAACACTCGTAGATATTGATATATTAGGCGTTACACCTTATGCTTTGGTTGTGCATCCTGATGGACCGTATAAGTCGATTAAGGACTTAGTATCTGCAGCCAAGACTCGTCCAGGAGATTTAAGTTATGCCTCTGCTGGAGTAGGGAGTTCGACGCATTTAGCGGCAGAGTTTTTTAATCAATTTGCTGGTATAAAGCTTTTAAATATTCCTTATAAAGGTTCCCCAGATGCGTTGACGGACATCATGGCGGGTCGATCGGCATTTTATATGGCTCCGCTAGACGCTGCAATAGGTCAGATCAAGTCTAGCAAATTAAAGGCTTTAGGCGTTACTAGTAAAACTCGGGCTGACATACTGAGTGACGTGCCGACGATTGCAGAGCAGGGTTTTGCTAATTTTGAGATTAACTTATGGGTTGGATTTTGGGCTCCGATAGCAACCCCTTTGGCAATTGTTGAAAAGATTAATACTGATTTAGGAAAGGCCATGCAAGATCCCGAGGTAAAAGACTCTTATGCCAAAGCTGGTATTCAGTCACGCCACATGGATTTGGATACTGTGAAGAAATTTGTCAGTAGTGAGATTGTTAAATATCAACAGATCGCCACGAAAGCTGGCATTGAACCACAATAAGGCTTATGTTTATTCGAGTAGTTTATTGGGTAATGATTTTTGCTAGAAATTCCTGCGCTCGCGGGGCTCGTTTTTCAGGATGTAAAAAGAATTCATCTTTGCTACAATCCTCAACTATTTTCCCTTGGTCCATAAAGATGACTCGATGACCAACTTTTTTAGCAAAACCCATTTCATGAGTGACACAAATCATTGTCATACCATCGTGGGCGAGTTGCACCATCACGTCCAGAACTTCGCCCACCATTTCCGGGTCTAGTGCTGAGGTTGGTTCGTCAAACAGCATGACTTTAGGATTCATTGAAAGGGCTCTAGCGATTGCCACGCGTTGCTGCTGGCCACCAGATAATTGCCCTGGAAATTTATCTTTTTGATTAATCAGGCCAACCCGCTCCAAGTATTTCATGCCAAGAGCAGTCGCATCGGATTGACTTTTTCCAAGGACTTTAATTTGAGCGATCGTTAGATTTTCGGTCACAGATAGGTGCGGAAACAGTTCAAAGTTCTGAAAGACCATGCCAACTTGTGCACGAAGTTGTGGCAGATTGGTCTGCGGATCCCCAACCGATACTCCATCAATTCTAATTTCTCCAGACTGAAAGGCTTCGAGTCCATTGATGGTTTTAATAAGAGTGGACTTACCAGAGCCTGATGGGCCACAAACGATCACCACCTCACCGACTTCAATATTGGTGGAGCAGTTTGTCAGCACTTGAAAACTGCCATACCATTTGGAGATTTGTTTGATTTCAATTAGAGCCATAAATTACCTGGGGTCGATAAGAAGAATATACCTTCTATAAAAAATGCGCGTCGTGTTGTTGATTTGGACATAGGGCGATTCTAACGGATGATAGCGACTTTTTTTTGTAGCGTTTTGACGGCGCGTGACAAGCTAAAGCAAATCAAGAAATAAACCACTGCAGCAAGTAGATAACTTTCAATGGGGCGACCATAATTTTTACCAGCAATTTCAAAGCCCTTCAAAAGGTCATAAGCACCGATGGCATAAACGAGAGAAGTATCTTGGAATAGGATGATTATTTGGGTCATGAAAATAGGGATCATATTTCTGAAAGCTTGGGGTAGAACAATGAGGCGCATATTTTGAGCATAGCTCATTCCTAGTGCTTGACCTGCAGCAGCTTGACCTTTTGGTATGGAGCCAATGCCAGCACGGACGATTTCGCAAAAGAAGGCTGCTTCAAAAGCAATAAAGGTAATATAGGCTGATAAATCAGCTCCGATAGGACGGCCAATGAGGGTGGGGATTAACAAAAAAAACCACAAAATGACCATGACTAGTGGGATTGACCGCATCACATTGACATAACAACTTGCCGGAATAGTTAGCCAAGGCTTATTGGATAAGCGCATCAGTGCGAGGACAGTACCAAAGGCGATACCTCCAAGGGTGGCAACGATTGTTAGTTGAACGCTAAAGAGGAGTCCTTTGATGAGGAAATTTTGGATTAGCTCCCAGCTGTAAAAAGATAGATCAAGAGACATTAATGCGCGCCTGCTGGGTTATTTGGAGCAATGAAGCCGGGAACCCGCGTTTTTTTCTCGACCCATGCCATTAGGCGATTCATGGCTAGGGCGGTAATCATATACATGATGGTTACTGCTAGGTAGATTTCGATACCTTTAGAGGTTTCTTCTTGGGCTTGCATAGCAAACAGGGTAAGTTCAGAAACAGATACCGCAAAAGCGACTGAGGAGTTTTTGATAATATTCATTGACTCGGAGGTTAGTGGGGGAATCACAATTCGAAGAGCCATAGGCAGAATAACGAAGCGATAACTTTGGGTAGTTGTCAGCCCTAAAGCCATAGCTGCCAGGGTTTGGCCTTTCGGGAGTGACTGGATCCTGCTTTGACCTGTTCTGCAATGCGCGATGAGGTATAAAACCCGAGTGCAATACTGACCAAAAAATAGGCTGGCAAACCTTTTAGGATTGGCACAAGCATGGGGATAACGTGATACCACAAAAATATTTGAACGAGAACTGGAATGTTACGAAAGATTTCTACCCAAGTATTCGCTAGAGTAATCAGCAAGCGATTGAACCAAGAGGATTCAGGCAGAGTTCTGAGCGTGCCCACTACTAAACCAACTAGGAGGGCAATCAGGAGTGCCAAGCCAGCAACGGACAGAGTCCAACCCCAAGCAGATAACAGCCAATCTAGATAGGTTGTATCACCGTTACCATCAAATACATTCGGAAAAGTTGTACCAAAACATTTTGGGGCAAACTCTTCCTCGATGGTACTTTTACAAAAAATACCAAATTCAAGTGCCATCGAAGAGATTACAAGAGTTGTAAAGAATACAAAGAGAGCTTAGGCTACTTTATTTTTTGGCATACTCTTCGGCGGGTTTGTCATTCGGGTTCGCCCAAGCCTCTTTTGTATTAGCGCTAAGTTCAAGACCCACTCGAGTATTTTTTGGTGGGATTGGTTCTAGGAACCACTGTTGATACATTTTCGCGATCGAGCCGTCTTTCATGAGCCCCTTAATCGTATTATCAACCGCTGCCTTAAATTGTGGATCATCTTTACGTATCATGATGGCAATGGGCTCAACACTTAATACTTCACCGACGATTCGAAAATCCTTTGGATTTTTAGCCATAGCAATATTGCCTGCTAGGATAGATCCGTCCATCACAAAAGCATCTGCACGATCAGACTCCAGGAGAAGGAAGCTGTCGGCATGATCTTTACCGAAGACTTCATCAAAATTAACGCCAGTTGCGCGCTCATTTTTTCGTAATATTTGAACGGAGGTAGTACCGGTGGTAGTTGCTACTTTTTTACCATTTAGTTGTGCGATTGAAGTAATCCCAGAATTGGCTTTCACAGCAATTCTAACCTCTTCCACATAGGTAGTTACGGCAAATGAAACATCTTTTTGGCGAGTGGCATTATTGGTTGTAGAGCCACATTCAATATCAACTGTACCGTTTTGTACGAGTGGGATACGGTTTTGTGATGTCACAGCTTGGTACTTGATTTGGATAGGTGTTTTAAGCGTTTTTTCTAGGTCGGAGATGATTCTTTTGCAAATTTCCACGTGATAACCGGTATATTTCCCGTCACCAAGGGTATATGAAAGGGCTCCAGACGAATCGCGAACTCCCATAGTAATACTTTTGGAGGCACTTATTTTGTCAAATGTACCCGCTGCAAAACTCGGCATACTCATCAACAAATTCGTGATTAGAATACCGGTTAGACTAATTTTAAAGAAACTTAAAGAGTTTTTCATGAGAGGTCCTAAAAGATAGCAAATAAAAGTTGTAGAATATTAAAAAATATTGATAAATCAATAACTTAAATAGGGCGTTAATTCAATAATATAAGTATGACTAATTGTGACATAAATTTCTAATTAAATCTCGCCTTTATTTTTTAAAAAAGACTTTGCTGGATGCCTCCAATTGTTGATTTTTGGAATTATTCCCTGATGATGGGAAAAAATTATTACTGAGAAATTTGATAAGGGAATGTCAGTTTTGATAGTCTAATCTAACGAGTTAATTTGACTTATAAAAATTGTTTGGGAGAAACTTTATTAATGAACATTTGAAAAACAAAGAACTATAAAAATATCAAGTGAAGTTCTAACGGAAGAGATATTTAAAATTTAGAAAAAACCATCCTTGAGCGCGTCGCTATAGATATTAAATCTTACAGTTAAAAGTGATTCTTTTATTCAGTTTATTTTCTAGTAGTTATTTAGATAGAATTAAAAAAATAAATTAGTAGCTATACGGAGACATGTAATGAAGCAATATGACGTGGTTGTAGTTGGTAAGGGAAATGCTGCTTTATGTGCTGCACTTGCAGCTAGGGATAAAGGCGCAAGTGTTGTGATGCTGGAGGCTGCACCCATAGATGCTTCAGGCGGTAATAGTCGCTTTGCTGGTGGGGTGATGCGCTTTGCTTACACATCCGGAAAAGATCTACAGCGATTAGCTGATATACCAGACGACGAGGTGGAGCAGACTGACTGGGACAACAACTCTCGGGATATCTTTTTTGATGACTTACTGCGTGTCACCAATGAGCGAACTGATCCAGATTTATGTGAGACTCTAGTAAATAATAGCTTTGAAGCAATGGTTTGGTTGCGCTCTCAGGGTGTTCGTTTTGTACCGACATATCGGGCACAATCAGCCATTATTCATGGTAAACGTAAATTTTTTGGTCGGATGCCGATGGAGGTTTCTGGAGGCGGGCCTGGTTTAGTTCAATATTTGACTGATACTGCAATTAAAAAAGGAATTGAAATTATTTATGAGGCGCGGGCTGTTTCATTGATATATGACGGTGTCAAAGTACATGGTTTGACTGCAAAGATTCAGGGCGTACCAACGGATTTTCAGGCCAAAGCCGTTGTATTAGCATGCGGCGGTTTTGAAGCGAATGCTGCTTGGCGAACAAAATATTTAGGTCCAGGTTGGGAATTAGCGAAAGTACGTGGGACGCGCTTTAACATGGGAGATGGCTTACGCATGGCGATGGATATTGGTGCTTGTCCATATGGTAATTGGTCTGGTAGGCATGCCGTTTCATGGGAGCGATATGCGCCAGAGTTTGGTGATCTAACTTTACCGCATAGTTCATATCGTCATAGTTATCCCTTGTCCCTCATGATTAATTCAGATGGGAAGCGTTTTGTCGACGAAGGAGTTGATTTTTATAACTTTACCTATGCTAAATATGGCGCAGAAGTACTCAAGCAGCCTGGGCAAGAAGCTTGGCAGGTGTTTGATGCCAAAGTGAGGCCATTACTTCGACCAGAGTATGGTGATCGAATGGTTACTAGGGTTGTGGCAGACACTCTCGAGGATTTAGCCGATAAGATGGTTGGCGTTAATAAGGCCCAATTCTTAAAAACTATCCAAGAATTTAATGCTGCTGTTAAAACAGAAATACCTTTTAATCATGCTATTAAGGATGGTCGAGGTACGGTTGGTATTGAGCCGCCTAAATCTAACTGGGCACATCCCCTAGATACTGGTCCATTTGAATCTTATCACACGACTTGTGGCATTACATTTACCTTTGGTGGCTTAAAGATCGTACCCCAGACTGGCCAGGTTGTTGATGTTCATCATCATCCAATTCCAGGTTTATTTACTGCTGGCGAGATGGTTGGTGGTATTTTCTACTTTAATTACCCAGCTGGAACAGGTTTGGTTTCAGGAGTTGTATTTGGTCAGATTGCCGGTAACGGAGCTGGGGAAGCGGCTTTAAGGTAATTAGATGTTTTTTTAAAAAAGATGTTAATGGTTCTTGATATTTCATCAAAGGGTACTGATGTTTACAACTGATTTGGCAAATCGAGTCATACAAACTCAGGATACGGATCTGTCACCAGAGTTGTTATTTTTGGCACAAGACGCTGTGATGGATTGTCTTGGGGTCGGAATTGCTGGAGTCGATGAGCCTGTGACGAAGATTGCTCGGGCTTGGGTGAGTAGTCAGGCTGCTACTGGTCAGGCTAGTTTATTTGGGTACAAGGGCGAGACGACGATTGCTGACGCTGCGTTTATCAACGCTATTAGTGCACATGCTTTAGACTTTGATGATAGTCATCCAAATCTTCGAGGGCATCCGAGTGTAACACTTGTACCTACTGCTTTAGCGGTCGGCCAGAGTTGCCGTTCATCTGGTCGGGATGTGCTTGTTGCTTATGTAATTGGTTTAGAAGTTGCTGGGAAGCTTGGGCGTGCTTTTGGTGAAGACCACTTTTTAATTGGTTGGCATTCAACGGCGACGATTGGACTTTTTGCGTCAATTGCTGTTGCAGCTCGCTTGATGGGGTTAAGTGGTTCTGAATTACAAAGGGCTTGGGGTCTTGGCGCTTCGCAAATGAGTGGTTTAGTTCGTAATTTTGGGACGATGACCAAAGCCTTTCATGCTGGTCACGCCGCTCGAAATGCTATTCAAGCGACTTGGTTAGTTCAGCATGGTTTGAGTGCTGATGAGAAGATTTTTGATGGCCAAAATAATGTTATCGAAACTTACAGTGGAAGTGATGCTGGTAATTTGGAAGAATTGCTCTGTCAGTGGGCAAGCCCTTGGGAGATAGAAAGTCCTGGGATTTACTTTAAAGGTTGGCCATGCTGTTATTCGAATCATCGAGCGATCGGTGGACTGAGTCGTTTAATTGATCAACACGGATTTACTTGTAAGGACCTAGAAGAAATTCGGGTGGGATTCTTACCAGGGACAGATACTGCGTTGGTTAGTACTAATCCGAAGAATGCTTTGGAAGGTAAATTTAGTATTGAATATGTCTTGTCTGCTCTATTATTGGATGGACAATTAGGACTTGCGACTTTTACGGATGCTATGGTAAATCGACCGGCTATCAGAGACTTAATGAAAAAGGTCAAACGGGAAAAAATACCAGACACAAAAATCTATTCCGGCATTTCGGGTTATACAGATTTAACGGTAAAAACAACGCGTGGAATATTTCAGTTACGAATAGAAGATGTTCCTGGCTCAATTCAGTGGCCATTATCAGCTGTTGACAAAAAAAATAAATTTATCGATTGCGCACAGCAAATCTTAGGAGTGGATCAAGCAAATACAATTTTTCAAGTGATTAGTAAATTACAGTATGTTACAGATATTGGTCAATTAATGCAGGCAATTGTTCCTAAACGGGAGCGGGTTGAGGTTATTAACGCGTAACTACTGATTTGTAAATAAGGAGTTTAAATGAAATATTTCATTACCTGTTGGATTGGTATGATCGCTTGTATGACGACACTTTTTGGCACAACCGCATTGGCTGCTGAAAACCCCTCTGCCTGGCCCAGTCGTCCTGTAAAAATTATTATTCCTTTTAGCCCTGGCGGGGGAACAGATAATTTATCGAGAGTATTGGGGCAGAAATTAGCAGAGATATTTGGTCAACCTTTTATCGTAGAAAACCGTCCTGGTGCGGGGGGGACTTTAGGCTCAGAGCAAGTTGCTAGGGCTGCTCCAGATGGGTACACATTGTGTATTGTTTCTGGTAGTTATTCTGCCAATCCCGCACTCCATAAATTACCTTATGACCCTATTCATGGAATTACTCCCATAGCACTATTAGCAAAGGGACCTTTGATTGTAGTCGCAGGTCCATCTTTAAAAGCGAATACTTTTCCGGAGTTGATTGCATTAGCAAAAAATACACCTGACACAGTGTCTTACGGATCGACAGGGATTGGGAGTAATGCCCATTTAGTTGGAGAGATGGTCGATCAAATTACTGGCACGAAGATGGTACATATTCCCTACAAAGGAGCAGGACCTGGGTTAACTGATTTGTTAGGAGGTAATCTCAATCTAGGGTATTACACTTCAGTCGTTGTAACACCGCATAT
Source organism: Betaproteobacteria bacterium (assembly GCA_009927445.1). Taxonomy (GTDB): domain Bacteria; phylum Pseudomonadota; class Gammaproteobacteria; order Burkholderiales; family Burkholderiaceae; genus Polynucleobacter. The sequence continues at coordinate 5,260 of RFMZ01000218.1, read as the reverse complement.
TAAAAGTGGAAAATTACGTGCCTTAGCTGTAACAACAGATAAACGCGTGGACAGTTTGCCAGGTGTACCTACCGTTAGTGAATTTATTCCGAATTTTGGTTCTGCCGAACATTGGTATGGATTTTGGGGGCCAGGAGGAATGGATGCGAGTATTGTGCGGCGTTTAAATGTTGCAGTTGCAAAAGTAATTGAAACACCCGAGATGCGTGAAAAAATTCTTGCAGAAGGATTTACCCCAGCACATTCGAGCCCTGAAGAATTCCGTCAACGATTAGCGATTGAGGTTCCAAGGTGGATTAAGGTAGCTAAAACTGCCAATATCAAACCTGCTGGAGAATAGTGCTAGAAGAAATTTTTTAAAAAATGCATAAAGTTAACTCAATAGATAGGGCTCACAAATTTTTCAGTAGGTCTGTGACTAGGGGCGAACACCTGGGGTTTCCCAAAGCATCCCATTAGCACGGCTCATTAAGAACAATTCGAGCTGAACAAGCTCAATGGATCCATAATCAAAGGGCTCAGCCCGAACCCCTGTCATACAATTACGCAGACGTCTTTGTAATGATCCAACATTTTGCCATTCAAGCCGATAAATCGGGTACGCGCTTGGATGTGCTTGAGGGATTTTTGTGCCCCCTAAAATTAGTCCAGCACGTTGCTCGTGACATTGTGCACACGACAAGTTTAACTGGCCCATACGTTGATTAAATAACATTTCTCCATTTTGAAAAGCGTTTTTCAGAAAGTTGCTATTTTGATGAGTTGTAATTGGCAGACCGCGAGATTGGGTTGCCACAAAGGTCGTTATCGCTAAGAGTGCTTTACTCTCGAAGGTGAAGGGTTTAGATGATAAGCGTTCACTTTGACAATAATTAATTTGTTGTTCGAGATTGATTAACTTGCCAGCCCGTTCAAGAGGAAACTTCGTTGCAACACCACGCATCGTACTTTTAGGATCTTGATGACAAGATGCACATGATTGCCTTTTTGGGTTGTTTTTAGAATTCCAGATATCTTGCCCATCTAAGATCCAAAAATTAGCTGGATTTGAATTCAAATCATTTTGCATACGTTGATTTTCAGGCGACATAAGTTCATAGCCAGACTGGCGCTGAGCGAGGGATTGATTGCAAAAATTGATACTAAGAAAAGCAATCAAACTCATTACAAAACCCAAGCTTCGGGATGGGTATTTAGTTAGTTGCATCTGCCGAGAAATTGAATCGTGAACAATCAGTTCACGATTAAGAAACTTTGATTGGTACTGATGTAGTTATTATCACCCACCCATTTAAATTGAAACTCGCCACTTTCGGAGGCGACTACAGTGAATGTCATTTGAGGATTAGCCGCTTGGCCTGGGTGAAGGTCTGCTCGAAATATTTCAATATTGTTATATGTACAGGTAAAAGTACGAATAATATCGCGAGGTATTAATTCACCAGTTTCGGTTCTACGAAAACCTGTTTCCATATCATGCTGAGCAATAACACTAATTTCGATGAGTGCTCCTTTACGCGCTGTTTTTGGCATAGTAATAAGGGTTCGAGAAGTTTTACTCATCTCATCCCTCAAAACAGGCTGCTAGAGTAACGTTTGTATCGGCAAAAGTTCTTGCATAATAGCCTTGACTCATTTCTGCTAAGACCCAAACCCGTTGCGTGTTCGCTAAACGAACTCTTGTAGCAATTTTAGCCTTTCCAGATTGGGGGGTTAGATAGGCCGAAAAAATATTTGGAAGTGGATTATCTTCCGAGATCACATGTATCGCTTTAACATAATTGTGAGGGATCATTGGACTATCAACTTCAATTTTAATGGGGACAGAGTTCCCATTTTCAATGAGTGGCGAGAGTTCAAAGTAAATACCGCCATCTTTTACTGGCATTGCGCCAATAATTTTTTGCATGGCATCTACAGCATCATTTTTGCTTGCAAAAGTTGATGCGCACGGCAAGATGAGCAAGACTGGTAATGCTTGCAGAAGTGCGCGTCGTTTATATTGAATCGGTTGTTTCATTCTTTTTTTAAAGTAATTAAATAGGCTACTACATCGTCAATTTCTTTTAAACTAAGAATTGATTGTCCTTGATATGGCTTACTAACGCGAGTTAAATGTTCGGGTTGGTAATAAGATGGCATGATTGTTTGTGGATTTGTAATCGCCGGATTCATGATTCTCGCTCGTAACTCTGGGGCATTTAAATTGGCGACCAAATCGGACAAATTGGGAGCTATGTTGCCTTGAAATGGTTCTTCAGGAAATGGCCCACTATGACATAATAAGCATAAACCTTTTTGCCTACTGGCAACGATCGTCCGTCCGGCTTGGGGGTCTCCCGTCAGTTCATATGAGAAGGTGGGCAGTGCGCCTAAAATTACTACAAGGATTAAAAATCCTTGTAGTAATTTATACCCTCCTAAAAATTTCATACATCTGACGCCAATTTAAAACACTTGACCATTCATTAGACGAGGGTAATACCACTATTTTTTAATGGCAGGGTTCGAATACGTTTGCCAGTTGCTTGAAAAAATGCATTTAATACAGCCGGAGCAGCAACACAAATTGTAGGCTCACCAACTCCACCCCAAACTGTGCCACCACCCTGAATAATGATCGTTTCCACAGGAGGCATTTGAGCAAGCCGGATTGAGCCAAACGTATCAAAGTTTTTCTGTATAACCGCACCATTTTTAATCGTAATTTCTTCTTCAAATAAAGCTGATAGTCCATATACGAATGAGCCAGAAACTTGTCGTTTGATTTGGGCTGGATTAACTACATATCCTGGATCAGTTGCAGCAACAATCCGGTGGATTTTGATTTTATTACCATCTTTGACAGATATTTCGCAAGCCGCTGCTACATAACTACCAAATGATTTCATTTGGGCGACACCTCGGAAGACACCTTTTTTAGGCGCCTTTGACCAGCCAATACCATCAACCACAGCATTTAGTACTGCAAGGCTTCTAGGTTGATCTGCCATAAATTGTCTTCTAAAGTCTACAGGGTCTTTACCAGCTGTATGGGCAAGTTCATCCATGAAGCATTCTAAAAAGACAGCATTTTGATTAATATTCACGCCCCGCCAAAATCCTGGGGGGACATGCGTATTGCGCATTGCATGGTCAATGACTAGATTTGGAAAGGTATAGTCTAGAGTTGCTTCTTCACCGATAATCGGTAAATCTTTTTTTGCTAATCCTTGGAAAACGACTGGATCCATCCCCTTATTTTGTTCGACTATAGCTGGGCGAACAGATGCAAGAATGGATTGGCCTGCGAGACGCATGTGCAGACCTGTAAAGTTTTTCTGGGCATCAAAAGTACCAGTTAATTTACACATCATAATCGGATGGTAGCGGCCCTGAGTCATATCTTCTTCCCGAGTCCAGATCAGTTTTACTGGCGTGCCGGGCATTTCTTTGGCAATTCGAACTGCTTGCGTTGTGTAATCTTGAAAAGCACCACGACGACCAAAGCCTCCACCCAGATTAATCTTGATCACGTCACATTTGTCTGCGCTTAGACCAGACGCTGCTACGACAGCAGCCATAGAGGCTTCGCCATCTTGGGTAGGAACCCAAGCGGTACATTGCTCTGGAGTCCATTTGGCTGTGGCATTCATTGGCTCTAGCGGCGCATGATTTAAAAAAGGATAAAAGTATGTTCCTTCGACTTTTTGGGCACTTTCGGCAAGGACTTTACTATAGTCACCATTCGAGTTACCAACAAATGCCTGAGAAGCTGTTAAGCCTTCTTCTAGTTTTTTAAGGATATCTGCTTGTTGGATTGAGGCATTAGGACCCTCGTCCCATTCGATAGGTAATTGATCAAGTGCTACTTTAGCTTGCCAAAAGGTATCTGCAATAACAGCAACGGCAGTATCACCAACTTGCAGTACTTTTCTAACCCCTTGAAGGTTACTAATCTTAGCAGCATCAAAGCTTTTTACTTTTCCACCAAAAACAGGTGACTCCTTAATTGTTGCAGTCAGCATACCTGGTAATTTTAGGTCAATTGCATAGACTTGCTTACCGTTTGTTTTACTAGAAAGATTATCAATACGATCTAATGGTTTACCAATAATGTTCCAGTCTTTGGGATCTTTTAGGCTAATTTGAGTTGGGACTGGTAATTTCGATGCAGCGATGGCTACTTTGCCGAAGGTCGTTTTCCGGCCAGTTGGTTTATGGGTTATTACGCCTTTTTGGGCATCGCATTCAGAAGGTGAGACACCCCACTGTTCAGCTGCTGCTTGGACGAGCATCATACGAGCAGCTGCACCACCTTTACGGACATATTGTTCTGAGGTACGAATTCCTCTACTGCCTCCAGTGGAGAATGAACCCCAAACAGCTTTTCGTTTAATACTTTCTGCCGGAGTTGGGTATGAGTAGCTGACATTTTTCCAGTCGCACTGAAGTTCTTCTGCGACCATTTGTGCAAGTCCTGTGATGGTTCCTTGTCCCATTTCAGAGCGCACAACGCGAACAATGACTTTTTCATCAGGTTGGATCACTACCCAAGCACCGATCTCTGGTGCATCACTAGGGGTATTTGCAAAAGCGGGTGCTAGGGACAAGTCGAACCCAATCGCAAGACCTGAACCGATGGTTGCTGAAGAAATAATAAAACGACGACGAGCGATATTAGTTATGGCGTTCATTGATGGCTCCTTACGACTTGGCAACAGAATGAATCGCAGCACGAACTTCTTGGAACGTGCCACAACGACAGATATTAGTAATAGCAGCATCAATGTCTGCATTTGTAGGCTTAGGTTTTTTTCTTAACAAGGCCGTAGTAGCCATGAGCATGCCAGATTGACAATAGCCGCACTGTGGAACTTGATGTTTTACCCAGGCTTGCTGGAGTTGCGAAAGTTGGCCATTTTTTTCTAGGCTTTCAATGGTTTCAATTTTTTTACCTTCTGCTGCGCTAACTGGAATGGCACAACTCCGGAGTGGTTCGCCATTAAATAAGACGGTACAAGCGCCACACTGGCCAACACCGCAGCCATATTTAGTGCCTGTTAGGCCGATATGATCTCGTATTGCCCAGAGTAGTGGCGTATTTGGATCGACATCTACTGAAATTTTTTTCCCATTAATATTTAAATTGGCCACTATTATCTCCCTTTAAGATTTTTACTAATCGTATCATAACAAAAATCACAACTATTTACTCTTTACTCAATAGGCAATTGAATAGTTTTTAAATAAGGGGATATAAATTAGACATTACTAGAAA
>RFMZ01000136.1 GCA_009927445.1 Betaproteobacteria bacterium | reverse complement strand
GCCGCTGAAACTAAAGCCTCACCACTGTTAAAAGTTAATAAGCCATCAATAGCAAGATGCTGCTCTTGGCCATTCACCAAAAACCTCCATTCCCGAATTAAGCCATTACGTGGTCGTCGATAAGTCAAACAATGATGCTGTAATAAATCATTAGGGATTTTGGGTACTCCACACCTTTTTAAGTAACTAGGCGCTGCAACTACTACATAATCTACACTTGCTAACTGACGCATCGCTAAACGAGAAGAATGTAATTCACCAACTTGGATAGAAGCATCTAAACCATTGTCAATGGTATAAGGTACATAATCACTACAGACGATTTCTAAATGAACCTCTGGGTATTTCTTTAAAAATCGGGGTAACGATGGTACGATCCACATCGGCATAAACCCGATGGCATCCCCACTCGCAATTTACCACGTGGATCTCGACCGATTCGACTAATCGACTGCTCTGCCTCATCCAAGTCTGACATGAGCTTTTTACAACGGTCATAAAACTCCGCTCCCTCGGCAGTGACGCTTAGACGCCTTGTGGTCCGGTCGAGTAACCTGACTGCTAAATTTGTCTCTAATCTGGCTAAAGAAGCGCTTATGGCAGCAGTCGATACCCCTAAATCGCGAGCTGTTCCGCTAATAGTACCAACTTCGACAATTCTTAAGAAAACATTAATTCCGTGTAATCGATCCATCTTGGTATTTTTAATTTTGGAGTTAAGACTGATTGTAGGCGCAAAGAAGCTTCTTTGACAAAGAATTCACTAGAATCGATAGTAGTTTCATACGTCTATCTTTATCAACCTGATTTATTGATTGGAATATTCATGCCTCTTATTCTCCGAGGAGTAATGCAAAGTCCTGTAACACCGCTCAAAGATGATTTCTCACCAGATCTACCAACCTTTGAAAAGTTACTCGATTTTCATGTTCGAACTGGCGCTACCGCCATCTCCTGGCCACACCACAAAGGAGAGTCGTTGAATTTGTCTATTAAAGAACGAAAAGCTTTTGCTGAAGTCGCAGTCAAAACGGTAGCCGGCCGTGTGCCAGTGTCCGTTCATGTCAGCGCACTTTCAGTCGAAGATTCGATCGAGCTAGCAAAGCACGCTGAACAAATCGGTGCCGACGCGATTATTGCTATTACCCCTTATTTTTGGGCACCTTCACAAGAAGCGATCTACCAACATTATGTCCGTCTAGGTAAGGTCACAAGTCTACCGATGATTGCCTATAACTCACCAAGCTACTTGGAGGGTGTTGAATTCACCGGCGAACTAGTCACTCGCCTAATGCATGATGTGCCAAGCCTTATTGCCATGAAAGAAGCGAGCTTTAATAGTGCTAAATTTTTAGAAATTTCTCGAGCGGCATTACAAGTCCGTCCTAATTTTTCTATCGTAGCAGGTGTCGAATTTCTAGCGCCCTCAGTACCACTTGGCTGCGTTGGTTCCTACTCCTCAGCCGGGGCTATCTGCCCCAATTTATGCACCCAACTCTATGATGCTTGTATCGCCGGCGATAGTGTCAAAGCTCGGGAGTTACAGTTTAAGCTAGCGCAGTTATGGGATTTGTTCCGTGACCAATATCCATCCTCTCTCAAAGGAGGCATGGTTGTCATGGGCCGTCCTGTTGGGCCTACAAGACCACCTCTACCAACAGCCACGAAAGAGCGACAAGCTTTTATTGCTAAGCAACTTGAGGAGCTCGGCATATTAGATACCGAGCCACACGGTTGGTAACTATCTCAAAATAAGGATCCATCATATGTCAGTATTTACGCCTGGATTAGTCCATACCCCCGTTACGCCTTTTACAACCGATCTCAAAATTGACTATAGCCGCTATGAGCAATTGCTTGAATTTCACCTTGCTCAGGGCGCGCAGTCGCTAGCAATTACGATGCATGCTGGAGAATCCGTGAGTCTAACCGATCAGGAACAGCGCGCGCAATTTGCTTTTGCCACGAAACAAGTTAATGGCAGAGTGCCTCTTCTAGCACATGTTAGCGACTCTGGAACTAGGATTGCACTGGAACGCGCTCAATATGCTGAGTCAATTGGCATGCAAGCTGTAATCTGCACTACGCCCTATTACTGGACACCGCCTGCGCCAATGATCTTAGAGCATTTTTTACAAGTAAGTCAGGCTGTCAAATTACCTTTCTTTGTTTTTTACTCGCCCGATGAAATGGGTGGGATTACCTTATCTACCGACCTCATCCTGAAACTCGTTGATCAAAGACCTAATTTTGCGGGCATGATTGATGCGAGCTTAGACTGGCAGTTTATGATTAATATTATTTCGAATGTGTGGCGGAAAAAGCCTGAATTTCAACTACTTGCCGGGAATGAATATATGGTTAGTGCGGGCGCCATTGGTGCCACCAGTATGTTGAGCGGTCTTGGCGCAATCGCGCCTAAACTGATCAAAGAACTCTATACGATTTGTCGAACAGAAAAATATGTACAGGCTCGCCAAGCGCAAGAAAATGTCGCAGCTCTCCTTTTTTTAATTACCCAATATGGCTTTGGTGGACTTAAAAGTGCTATGTACGCGATGGGGCGAGATTGTGGCATTCCAAGGCCTCCGCATGACGCCTTAAGTCCATCCCAGCATCAAACTCTGAGCCAATCTCTGCATGCCCTACCCTTTATGTCAAAAGAACCCCAGGGTTGGTAATTCCTTGTCTACAATGAGCAGATGTTAACTAATCAGTCACTAACTCAACGAGTTGCCCTCATTACCGGCGCCGCGCAAGGCATCGGCGCTGCATGTGCTCAGGCTTTTGCTAATTCTGGATATCAACTAGCACTGACTTCGAGAAAATTAAGCCAACTCCAACCGATTGCAGACCAAATAGAAAAGGCTGGAGGTTCAGTACTAACCCTCGAATTGAATATCAATGATCATCTAAATATCAATGAAATAACCCAACAGGTTTTTAAGAATTTTGGTCGTCTAGATGTTCTCATCAACAATGCTGGTATTCCTCTTCGGCAAGATGCTCTTGCAGTTACGCCCGCAGAATGGGACACAATTATGGATACCAATCTCAAAGGAACCTTCTTTTTAAGTCAAGAGGTTGCCAATACTTGGGTCAGCCATAATACCCCAGGCTGTATTATCAATATGGCTTCTTTACATGGAATTGTGGCAATGTCCGGCAGGTCTAGTTATGGAATTGCCAAAGCAGGCATCCTACAAATGACTAAAATGCTTGCCCTAGAATGGGCTCAGCACAACATTCGCGTCAATGCCATCGCACCAGGACGGGTAGAGACTCCGGCACGGGCAACAACCTTTGCTCCAGATCCAAAATACCGCGAAACAATGCTTAACAAAATTCCTTTAAAGCGCTTTTGTACACCGGAGCAGGCTGCAGCAGCGGCCTGCTATCTAGCTAGCGATTTAGCGTCAATTATGACTGGGCAAGTACTTATCCTTGATGGCGGTATAACTACGTACTAACTAGCTATACGAACGGTGATTATTAATAATGTCTCTATAAATGTCTTGTTAAATG
>RFMZ01000082.1 GCA_009927445.1 Betaproteobacteria bacterium | reverse complement strand
TGCCAAAGAGGTTCGAGCTGGTTTAGAGTGCGGCTTGTCACTGAAAAACTATAACGATATTAAAGAGGGTGATCAGTTAGAAGTATTTGAGGTAACTGAAGTGGCAAGGACTTTGTAGCTTCGGATGAAGAAGTCACCCAAACATCGCACATTGCGCATTGCAGATCAGATTCAAAGAGATTTGGCGCAATTGATACCTCAGGAAATTCGTGATCCAGCGATGGGCTTAGTCACACTTCAGTCAGTTGAATTAACGCCTGATTTGGCGCACGCCAAGATTTATTACTCAGTGCTTGGGGCCTCTCCAGAGGTTTGCGCAAGAATTTTTAAAGACAAAGCCGGTTATTTGCATTCCTTATTATTTAAACGCTTACGCACACATACTGTCCCCACTCTGCATTTTATTCATGATCAATCGATTGAACGTGGTTTGGAGATGTCACGGCTGATCGATTTGGCGATGCAAGACACTGCTCCTGAAAAACCTAAAGAGGATTAAACGTGCGCAATTCTTTGCCACGCTGGACTGATGGGGTTGTATTATTTGATAAACCCACTGGTATCAGCTCTCAAAAAGCGGTGACGATAGTCAAGCACGCGTGTCATGCTGACAAGGCTGGGCATACTGGAACTTTAGATCCTTTAGCAACTGGTTTACTGGCTGTTTGTTTAGGTGAAGCAACTAAATATTCGCAAGACTTATTGAACGCAGACAAAACATACATTACTACCATGATGTTTGGTGTCAAAACTGACACAGGTGATGCTGAGGGTAAGAAGGTTGGGCAAGTTGCAACGTCCCAAGAAGCTTTTGATCCAAAGAACTTCGCTGCTAAATTAGAACAATTGACACCGCAGTTTGTGGGTAATATTTTGCAAGTTCCACCAATGTATTCCGCGATTAAGCGGGACGGAAAACCTTTATATGCATATGCACGCGAGGGCGAGATGTTTGATTTAGAGCCTCGGAAAATTCGGATCAATCATCTGACTTGGCTATCTGTTGTATGGCCGGTAGCTGTTTTAGAAGTAAGCTGTAGTAAGGGAACTTATATTCGAAGTTTAATTAACGATTTAGGGGATGCGCTTGGTTGTGGAGCTCATATGACAGCTCTGCGCAGAACGCAAATAGGCCATATCAATATCGCCCTAGCGCAGCAAGAATTAGCCATCAAGACTGCGCCAGAAATTTTACCGGTAGACGCTTTGATTACCCATTTACCAGAGTTAATCTTTCATCATGATTTAGCTATTCGTTGCAAGATGGGACAGAGGCTTTTATTCAAGGATGTCTTAACAGATGCTGACATGAGTAGCTGGCAACAGTTCAATCAGCCGATTAAAATTTATTATTCGCATAAATCATCAGAGCAGTTTATGGGCTTAGTTGAGTTGCGTGATGGAGTTCTCCATCCCAAGCGATTAATGGCTACAGACCGCCTTGAAAATTTACTTGCTCAGGGGGTTAACACATGTCAAACCTCTGACACTTTAGAGTTGCAAAATAGTACCAATCCGATTCACTAGTTTATTTGAAAGTATTAAGATGACCACCAGAGCTATACGAAACATTGCCATTATTGCCCACGTTGACCATGGAAAGACGACTTTAGTCGATCAACTACTCCGTCAATCGGGTACTTTCCGATCGAATCAAGCGATGACTGAGAGAGTCATGGATTCAAATGATTTAGAAAAAGAACGGGGCATCACGATTTTGGCGAAGAATTGTGCTGTGGAGTATGAGGGGACGCACATTAATATTGTTGATACGCCAGGACATGCTGATTTTGGTGGAGAGGTAGAGCGCGTATTGTCGATGGTTGATGGGGTTTTGCTTCTAGTAGACGCTGTTGAGGGACCTATGCCGCAGACTCGATTTGTAACTAAAAAAGCTTTAGCACTCGGATTGCGTCCTATTGTCGTCGTGAATAAAGTTGACCGGCCTGGAGCGCGTATTGAGTATGTCGAGAATTCTACCTTTGAGTTATTTGATAAATTGGGTGCAACTGAAGAGCAACTGGACTTTCCGATTGTGTATGCATCTGGATTAAATGGCTTCTCTGGCTTAACTTCGGACGTTCGTGAAGGCGACATGCGGTCTTTATTTGAAACGATTATCAAATATGTTCCGGTCCGGGATGATGATGTCACTGGACCACTGCAATTTCAAATTTCTTCAATTGACTACAACAGTTATGTAGGAAAGATTGGGGTTGGGCGAGTGAGTCGGGGAACGATCAAGCCGGGTATGGATGTCATGTGTGTTAATGGTCCTGGTGGTGAAAGCTTTAAGGGGCGGATTAACCAATGCTTAAAGTTTAAGGGTTTAGAGCGTGAGCAGGTTAGTGAGGCAATTGCTGGGGATATTGTTTTAATTAATGGCATAGAAGATATTGCGATTGGGACAACGATTTGCGCCCTGGATCATTTAGATCCGTTACCGATGCTCAAAGTGGATGAGCCGACTTTGACGATGAATTTTATGGTGAACACGAGTCCATTAGCTGGTCGTGAGGGAAAGTTTGTGACGAGTCGTCAATTACGCGATCGACTAGATCGCGAACTCAAAGCCAATATGGCACTGCGCGTTAAGGATACAGACGACGATACTATTTTTGAGGTATCTGGTCGCGGCGAATTACATTTAACCATTTTGATTGAGAATATGCGTCGCGAGGGTTATGAGTTGGCTGTATCCCGGCCACGGGTAGTTTTTCATGAAGAGGATGGCGTTCGTAAAGAGCCGTATGAGAACTTAACGGTGGACGTTGAAGACACCACGCAGGGTTCGGTGATGGAAGAGTTGGGTAAACGTAAAGGCGAGTTACAGGACATGGTCAGTGATGGCAAAGGGCGAACCCGTTTAGAGTACCGCATACCTGCTAGGGGATTGATTGGTTTTCAAGGCGACTTTTTAACGATGACTCGTGGAACGGGTCTGATGAGTCATACCTTTGATTGTTATGATGTAGTTAAGGATGGTATTTTAGGCGAACGACATAATGGTGTATTAATTAGCCAAGACAATGGCGAAGCTGTTGCTTATGCCTTATGGAAGTTACAAGATCGTGGCCGGATGTTTGTATCTCCTGGCGATCCACTGTATGAAGGGATGATTATTGGCATACATAGTCGCGATAACGATTTAGTGGTCAATCCAATTAAGGGTAAGCAATTGACGAACGTGCGTGCTTCGGGAACTGATGAGGCGGTTCGATTAGTAACACCTATTCAGATGTCTCTCGAATATGCGGTAGAGTTTATTGCTGATGATGAGTTAGTCGAAGTGACTCCGAAGAGTATTCGTTTACGCAAGCGTTATTTAAAAGAACACGAGCGAAAAAAAGCGTCTCGCGAATAGAGGTTTTTCGATTGCGCGTTTTGAAATGTTCCTAAAACCTTTAGAAGTTCGAAATGGCGTGAGTCCTAGTCGGGTTTATTTACCTGAGGGGGCTTATTCCACGGTATTAGATTTCTTAGAGTTACGTTTTTCTCGAGGAACCCGGCTTGGATGGGAGAGGCGAATGATACAGGGTCGGGTATTTGATCAACACGGTATCCCGATTGCGCCGGATTCGCCTTATACCCCGCGTTGTTTAATTTTTTATTATCGGGAGCTTCAAGAAGAGTCTCTGATTCCCTTTGTTGAGAAGGTAATCTATGAAGACGAGCATATTGTAGTCGCTGACAAGCCCCATTTTCTGCCAGTTACCCCGATTGGCCCTTATATTCAGGAGACTTTATTAGTTCGGCTTCGTAATCGTTTAGGTCATGAGCATTTGAGTGCGGTTCATCGATTAGATCTAGAGACCGCAGGTTTAGTTCTATTTACTAAGCAAGTTGGCCTGAGAAATACCTATGCCGCATTATTTAGAGAGCAGGCAGTCAAGAAAATTTATCAGGCAATTGCACCTTATCAGCCATCATTGTCACTGCCGATTATGCGTTCTAGCCGAATCGAGCGCGCGGTTCGATTTATGCAGATGCAAGAAGTATTAGGTCAAGCCAATGCGCATACTTTGATCCGGATTCTTGATCAGTATAAAGATTTAGCGAGGTATCAACTAGAGCCGCGCACTGGTAAAAAACATCAATTACGCGTGCATATGAGTGCTTTAGGGGTTCCTATCTTAAACGATCACATCTATCCTGTTTTACAAGAATATATCGAACCAAGCCTACGAACCTACAATCATCCTTTGCAACTATTAGCCCAAGAGTTACATTTTACGGATCCGATCACGAGTCAACGGCAATTTTTTCAATCCAGTTATACCTTAGATTTTCCAGTGACACGATAAATAAGGCTTAAGAAAACATCAAAAGGAATAGACCTCTATAATTTCTTTTTCAATCACTGATGCGTATCACATGTCTAATTTATCTAAGAAGTCAAAGTTGTCCCTAGTCGAAATAAAAAATCAAGTTGTAAAAGTTTATCAAGTTTTAGGATTTATTTTCATTGCTTTATTTCTGACAGTATCCCTTTGCGGTATTTTTTTATCGCGGATTAATTTTTAGGTATTTTGATTGACTTGGGTTGATGTAATGATCAAAAGTTAATTAAGGAAATATGCATATTCTTAAAAATAGTTTGTTTTTTAAGTAGTTTTCTTGTAATCTAAATTGTTGCCTGAAGACGCAGGGTTAATAGATGGTTTAGGCTTTAAAACAATCTTTATGGGTTTTTGATGCCGAAGAGGTCTATTATTAGCTTGGATCAATTGATTAATTTTTATTGATTTAGTAGGGGATTTATAGCAACCTAGGGTTTTCCATAACTAGAATGAGTATTCATTTAGTTTATCATTTGATCATTAGTTTAATCACGGAGAAATACATGTTAAAACATCATATTCGTAGGCAGTTATTGGTGGCCTCAGTGGCGGTCATTGGTCTGATTGGTTCGATGGGCCTAAGTCATGCGCAAAGCAAACCACCCATTAAAATTGGTTTTGGTATGGCTGAAACAGGTGGCTTAGCGGCAAATGGTAAAGCTGCGAAACTGGCCATGGAAATTTGGCGGGAAGAGACTAATAAAAAAGGTGGTCTACTTGGTCGCCAGATCGAGTTTGTATCTTATGATGATCAAACTAACCCATCCTTAGTTCCAGGGATTTATACAAAGTTATTAGATTCTGACAAAGTGGACTTGGTCGTCTCTGGCTACGGTTCTAACCTCATTGCCCCTGCTATGCCGCTTGTGATGCAGCGTAATATGGCTTTTATGACCTTGTTTGGACTTGGTGTGAATGATAAATTCAACTATCCTGGTTACTTTCAGATCATGCCTAATGGCGAAAAGCCTGGTGAAGGCTTAACTTACGGATTTTTTGAAGCTGCGATGCAAGCCAATCCAAAACCGACCACTGTTGCTTTGGTGGGTGGTGACGCAGAATATCCTTTTGTTGCTTTAGAGGGTGCTCGGATTAACGCCAAGAAATTTGGTTTAAAAGTGGTTTACGATAAAACTTATCCGCTATCAACTACTGACTATGCACCGATAGTACGTGCGATACAAGCCACGAATGCAGACGTTGTTTTTGTTGCTTCATATCCTCCGGATACGATTGGTATGGTTCGTGCTGCAAACGAGGTTGGCCTCAAAACTAAAGTGTTTGGTGGTCCAATGATTGGCACAGGTTTTGCCTCTGTGAAAAAACAGCTCGGCCCATTGCTCAATGGTGTAGTTGGATATGAACTATATGTACCAGAGCCTACGATTAAGTTCCAAGGGGTTGAAGCCTTTTTGAAAATTTATCAGTCGCGTGCCGCTAAAGAAGGTGTAGATGAATTAGGTTATTATCTCCCCCCATTTGCCTATGCCATGATGGAAATTCTTGGGCAAGCAGTTGAGAAGGTAGGTAGTATTGATCAGAAAAAGATCATGGACTACATTCACGCTACACCATTCAAAACAGTCGTTGGTGACGTACGTTTTGCTAAAAATGGTGAGTGGACGGTTGGTCGTCCCCTCTTTGTTCAATATCGAGGCGTCGTTGGTAACGACGTGGATCAGTTCCGTAAACCTGGAAAGACCCCGATTATATTTCCTAAAGAGTTCAAGTCTGGGGACTTACGTTCACCATTCGAAGAAGCTCGTAAGCAGTAATCTCTCATAAAAAATCCCCAGCTATTTGGTTGGGGATTTTATTTATTTAAATGGGTTTATGAATATTTCATTTGATTTATTGATCAATGCGATCATTTCTGGACTGTTGCTTGGTGGATTTTATGCTGCCCTCAGTTTAGGGATCTCCATTTCTTTTGGCATGTTAGACATTGTGAACATTGCTCATCCGGCTTTAGTTATTTTAGGGGCCTATTTGACTTGGTGGCTCAACCTGACCTTTGGCTTTGACCCCATTCTTGGTGGCTTTTTATTGGCGCCATTCTTTTTCTTATTAGGAATTGCGATTTACCGCATTTATCATGATCGTTTTGAAAAAGGTGGTGGTGGTGACTCGTTACGTGGGTTGGCATTTTTTTTCGGCATCTTATTTATTATTGAGATGATTTTGATTCTTTTATTTGGGGTGGATTATCGTAATGTCAATACACCATATACTGATCAATCGATGCCGCTTGGTTTTTTATCGATCCCATATCGTTTATTGATACCCTTTGTTATTTCAGTTACTTTACTATTAGTGATCCGTTGGGCACTGAAAAAAACTTATTTTGGTCGGGCGGTGAGTGCGGTTGCACAAGATCCATTAGCACTGCAGCTAATGGGAGTTAACCCAATTAAAATTAAGGGTTATGCATTCGGATTATCTTTATTTACTGCCGCAATCGGTGGTGCGATGTTGATTATTATTCAGTCAGTTCAACCATCGATTGGAAGAGAGTACATCGGCTTGGTATTTGCTATTTGCGTTTTAGGTGGAATGGGAAATCTAACTGGTACCTTACTTGGTGCGATGATTCTAGGGATTGCTGAGAGTATGACAGCGACTTTCGCTGGCCCTTCATGGGCGCCAGCGGTTTCCTTTGGTTTACTTTTATTAACATTAATCTTTAGACCACAGGGTATTCTTGGAAAATGAGAAACGATCGTAATTTTTTTCTAGGTCTCATTATTTCTTTATCCTTCATGATCTCTTTACCATTTTGGGTAAAGTCTGAGTTCTTTTTCTTTGCTGCGTACTCTGTTTTACAGTTTGTCATTTTAGCTAGTGCGTGGAATATTCTTGGGGGCTATGCAGGTTACGTCAACTTCGGCTCAGCGGCATTTTTTGCTATTGGCGCATACTCGACTATCGTTGGATATAAGTTGCAATTCCCACAGGGCTTCAATATTGTCTTTGGAACATTTGTGGCGGCAGTTGTCGGCCTTGGGATGGGATATGTGACCTTGCGTTTGCGTGGCGTCTATTTTTCCATTGCGACTTTAGCGATGTCTGTTGTGTTATTTACCATTGTGACTAATTGGCCTTTTGTTGGTGGTGCACGCGGCGTGTATGTGATTGTGCCAAGAGAGTCTCCAATTGGTATTGGGCAGTATATTCACTGGCTATATTTTTTAATATTAGGGATGGCTACCATATCGGTTGTTATTTCTAGATTTATTGAGAACTCCTCCCTCGGTCAGGGGTTGATGGCTATTCGGGATGATGAGAGTGCGGCTGAAGGATTGGGTGTACCAACTCTAAAATTAAAACTTATTGCGACGACTATTAGTGGAGCCTTAATGGGCTTAGCTGGTACGACATTCCCTTATTTAATCACTTATGTAGAACCGACTGCAACATTTAACTTGTCGTATGCGGTGAATAGTATTGCCATGCCCATTGTAGGTGGTCTGGGTTCTTGGTTAGGACCGTTAGTCGGAGCTTTACTATTAGGATCGATTCAGCAGGCGGCCTCTGTAACACTTTCTTCTTCTTGGAACTTATTGATTGTCGGTGGCGTGTTAGTATTTTTTGTCACATTAGCTCCGAATGGTTTGATTGGAATTTTTAAAAAGCGGCCTAGTAAATAATGGAAAATCAACATCAGCCACTTGTCAGGGTATCTGACATTACGAAAAAGTTTGGTGGATTTACGGCTTTGAGTAATGTGAGTTTAGATATTGCCCCTGGCGAGCGAGTTGGCTTAATTGGTCCAAATGGTTCGGGTAAAAGTACTTTAGTGAATTGTATCTCTGGTATGGTCGATATCGACGGCGGTCATATTTTATTGAACAATACCAATATCAGTCAGTTAGCCCCCCACGCTCGGGTACATGCTGGGATTGCTCGAAGTTTTCAAATTCCAAGACCGTTTAAGAGCATGAGTGTGCTTGAGAACATCAAGGTTGTTTTAACCTTTTCTGGTAACCAGCGTTTAGACTCTAATGAGTCAAGAAGTACGGATGAGCGTGCGATTGCGATGGTTGAGAGTGTAGGACTAGCCCCAAAAATGCATGCTATTTCTGCAAGTTTGACACAGGTTGAATTGCGTAAATTAGAGTTAGCAAGGGCTATGTCTGCTAATCCAAAGTTATTAATTGCAGACGAGGCGCTGGCCGGTTTATCTGGAGCCGAAGTTGACGAGGTTCTCGTATTGATTATGAATATGAAGGCTAAGGGCGTTTCAGTTCTTTTGATTGAGCACATCATGAGTGCTGTCATGCAATTCTCTGAAAGACTTGTAGTCTTGGTTGCTGGCAATAAGATTGCCGATGGTAATCCTCAAGACGTCATTAACAATCCAGAAGTGATAAGGGCTTATCTTGGCGAATAAGATTATTCTCAAAGACATTAATGCAGCCTATGGCGCTGTTCAAGTGTTACATGGCATTTCTATGGATGTCGGTCATGGGGAAACGGTTGCCTTATTGGGAACCAATGGTAATGGTAAATCGACCTTGATCAAGGTTGTTGCTGGTTTAGTCAAATCTACGCAGGGCACAGCCCTGGTGGTCATTGACGATGTTGAGCATAATTTGGCGGGTTTAACACCAGAGGAAATCGTTAATTTAGGTGTGGCAATGGTTCCAGAGGGTCGACGGTTATTTCCGTTGTTAACTGTCGAAGAAAATCTTCTTCTAGGTGCTTCAAGACCTTTTGCACGCGCCCATGTGGACGAGACTATGGCGTATTGTTTTGAGGTCTTTCCTAAATTAAAAGAGCGCAGAACTCAACGCGCAGGGAGTATGAGCGGTGGTGAGCAGCAGATGGTCGCTTTAGCTCGGTCGTTGATGACGATGCCAAAGATTTTGCTGATTGATGAACCCTCGGTTGGTTTAGCCCCGATCATTGTCAAGCAGATGATTGATAAGATTGCTGAATTAAAAGTTCAAAAAAGTTTAACGATTTTAATGGCTGAGCAAAACTTTACACAAGCGATGCGTATTGCTGATCGTGGCTATGTGATTGTGCATGGTGAAATCAAAATTACTGGAAGTGCTACGGAGTTAGCCAGTAACGATGTGGTGCGACAGTTATATATGGGTGTTTAATGCGATACATAGAATAGATAAAATGATGAAATTCTCCTTACCAAGTGATCGAGTACCTTTTGTACCTATTGTAGATCGCCCGATGTGGCATTTACCAGACGGTAACCGTTTACTCGTCTGGATTATTGTCAACGTTGAGCACTGGACGATGGCAAATCCGATGCCGCGTTCTGTTCTTAGTCCACCGATGGGGCAACCTATGCAGCCAGATGTTCCCAATTGGGCTTGGCATGAATATGGTATGCGAGTTGGCTTTTGGCGAATATATGATGCCTTAGTGCAACGTAATATTGTGCCAACATTAGCCACTAACGGAATTGTTTGCGAATCGTATCCTCGTGTGGTGGAGTCTACTTTAAAACACGGCTGGGAGATGATGGGGCATTCCTATATTCAGGGCCCAATGCATAAAGTCCCAGATCAATTAGAGGCGATTCAAAAAACCATTGAAACGATCAAGAATTTTACTGGACAGACTCCGATTGGTTGGGAAAGTCCAGGTTTAACTGAAACTGAGGTTACTATTGATCATTTATCGCAAGCAGGTATTCAGTATGTCGCTGATTGGCCATTGGATGATCAGCCCACTTGGATTGCCGCATCCCCTAAGCCGGTTTTATCTGTCCCTTATACCGTTGAAACAAATGATATACCCATGATGCTATTGCAACACAATCGTGGCAATGAGATGTTGTTGCGTGGTCAAGAGCAGTTTGATCGCTTACTGCAAGACAGCCATACTATTCCAAGAGTGATGGCAATCAGCGTGCATCCCTATATTACTGGTGCACCACACAGAATTGCTTATTTTGAGCAGTTATTAGATTACGTGCAGTCGAAAAAAGGTGCATTAATTTGCACGGGGGAGCAGATTCATGATTTGTACCGTGCTCAGTTTCCTGCGCCGGCAGTAGTTGCCCCTAAGAAATAACTATAACTATATATAATAATAAGGACTCCCAACAGAGTTAAGCCGCTCCAGTAATGAAGCGGTATTTTTTTATCTACTCTTAAATGGGATGTTGGCTTTGTAGAAGGGTTGTTATATCAACAGCAGTCTCGGCCATTACGCGCTTTGCAATGCCTTGCAAATCTTTTTTTAGTTCCTCTTGGCCTTGGGCGGACATGTATTGTCCCAGATATTGAGCGCGGGCAATCACGCGTTGACCGACCCGAAGGCGATCATCTTGATATGCCAAAATTGCTTCTGGGCTGGCTCCTAATTGCGCAATATGATTACAAAGAGACATTGCGTCCTCAGCTGCTTTGGATACGCCCATCCCGACATGAGGCCTTGCAACAAAACTAGCATCGCCCATTAAGGCAATTTTTTCGAAGGCGATTTTTTCAGAATAGACATCATAAATTGGTTGAAAAAATACCATACCAGTTTTTTCAAGAACCTCGGCCCATTGTGGCGCTAGCGTTTTTCTAGCACGCTCGCGAATATGTGCGATATGTTTATAGGACACTTTAACGGGGGCTATGCCTTGCGGAAAGTAATTTCCATCTGCATCCGTGAGTAAATCCCGCAGGGCTTTATCAGCGGGTGCCTGGTGGTACCAAACAAAATTATAGCGACGATTTCCGGGGGTAATATTGTTATTTAGTCCGGCTACGGGATAGCCTAAAATCTGTTCACCTTCTGGTAAGCCAAAACTAAAATATTCAAAGAGTGTATTGAGAGTATGTTGGCTCAGAAGGTACTCGTCACAAACTCCTCGCCAGGCCACATAGCCAGCATACTCAGGCACGGCTTTTGGGCAAAGAATTGCGCGAACTGCGGAGCGAAGACCATCCGATGCAATCAGAAGATCGCCCGTAAATTGAGTACCATCCTCACAATAGGCTGTTACATGCGAGCTATCTTGCTCTAGACGATGTAGTGTTTTACCACCGTGGTACCTACTTGCTGGAAACTTTTCTTTGAGAAGGTGGTAGAGCCTACTCCAAGAGGTAAGAACTTGAGGCAAGTGCATTTGCGCGATGGTATCACCCTGCGCATCCAGTGTGACTCTGCCTTGCACAGGCACGCCGATATTATCGTCTAATGTAATGCCAACCAGACTTAAGGCTTGCATCAGTGAAGGGTGGGTTACGATACCAGCACCACGACCATCTAAAGAGCCGAGAACTTTTTCTAAAATATGTACTTCATGGCCAGCGCAGTGTAATAAATTACCAACAAATAAACCACCCAGTGAGCCACCAACGACTAAAATCTTTGCCATATTATTCCAAATAGTTAGGGGGCTGAGGTAATACCCAATTTTGTATTGAGATCAGTTCTCTCATGTGCAGGGTAGTTCAGTTCAATGACAATGCCATTTGGATCCTCAATAAAGACTTGGTGCAAACCGATTGTTGGCACTAGGCGCTCTTTGATGGGAATACCTAGATGCTGCAAGTGAGCGAGCTTTTCTTCAAGACCTGTTGCATAAAAGGCGATATGGTCAATGACACCGGTGCCCCTGAGTGAAGGAAATTCTCGCTCGCCTAAATAATTGTTTAAGCCACTGGGATTAAGAGGGTCTATCGCAACAATATGAATGACCGCGTTTAGATAACTTGACAGATCAGAATCTTCTTTATAGAGCCAAAAGCCTGGGAAGGGAAAGTCTGGTCGAGGGCCCTCAATGAGAGTTAGAGTCTTTTTGAAAAAGTCTCGAGTGGCCGTTGCATCTGGACTTCGAATGGCGAGGTGATTAATGACTAGTTCAGACATTTAAGTCTCCTTTTTAAATAGTGATTGGGCGGCTAATAGATAACAAGTGACACGTTCTTTAACGATTTCGTTATCTGTTTGGGTTGGTGCAGACATATCAATCTGAAATGATGGGCCATAAATCCAGCGCCGTATTCCTAGGTAGAAAATTCCGCCATGCAGTCCCATCAGATGTTCGATTTCTTGAGAGGTGGGTTTTTTTTGACTTTTAATACCACAGTATCTTCTGGTTTCTCGGATGAGTTTGGGTATCACAGTTGTTTGCAGGAGGTTAAAAAAGCGATCGCTAATAACTTTGTCGGCTAGGCCAGAAAAAATGAGTATCCGCACAAAATCAAAGGTTAGGATGGTTTGAGCGTAATCGATATAAAAATCTAGCAATTTTTGTTCTGGGCTAATTTTTGGATCATTGAGTAATTCTTCCCATTCGGGTTTCCATCGTTGGACGACAACCTCTTGATAGACCCGGTCGATGAGATCTTGTTTTGTTGGAAAATAATGGTAGAGCAAGGTGTGGGTAATGCCGAGTTCTTCTGTCAAGAAGCGCAGTTGACCTTCAAAGCCATGCTTCGCAAAAAACTGGATTGCTTGGTTGACGATTTGGCGCTCACGATCTTGTGGACTCATGCGTTTTTTGGGAGGCACTAAATCTTCGATGAGGCTGGAGTTATTCATAACCTATGTTGAATGGTTTGGGAATATGAAATTGTGTATAAAGTTGATATGAAAGTAGGGGTAATTCCGCATATTTACTTATTGACCAATCGCTAAATAATAGCATTATTATGTAGAAAGTTGATCAATAAATCAATTTAGCATTAGGATAGGCAGTAGTGTTTCATCATGTTAAAAATCTGAAGGGAGTTGTTCATGAAAGCGGCCGCGTTTAATTATGAAAAAGTAAGTAATATTGCGCAAGCTCTCAGTTTATTAAAAGTCCATGGTGACCAGGCAAAACTAATTGCTGGTGGTCAGAGTTTGTTGCCGGCGTTAAATATGCGTTTATCAGCCCCACAAATTTTGATAGATTTACAGGGTATTAGTGAACTGAAAAAAATTGAAGAGGAGGGGCAAGTTATTCGAATCGGAGCAATGGTTACGCATACTCAGATTGAGAACTCCGCCCTTGTGCTTGAAAAATTACCCTTACTATCGCAGGCTGTAACCCACATTGCGCATCGTGCGATACGTAATTTAGGAACTTGGGGTGGGTCAATCGTATATGGTGATCCCGCTGCAGAGTGGCCGGCTTGCGCAATTGCTTTAGATGGTGTGATGTTAATTGCTGGACCAAATGGCCAAAGGCGAGTAGCGGCAAAGGATTTTTTCCAAGACTTATACACCACGGATTTAGGCCCAGATGAAATCTTTTTGGGAACAGAATTCACGATGACAGCCCTAAAATCGTTTCATTATTTTGAAGAGTTATCACGGCGTCATGGCGACTATGCGGTGACTGGTTTGGCAAGCCAAGTGGAGTTCGATCAAGGCAGCATATCTGCAATTCGTCTGGTCTATTTTTCTGTTGCCGCGACACCAGTTTTAGCTACCAAAGCACAGAACCTTTTACAAGGTAAAAAACCCCAAGATTTACAAAATAAGGATCTCCTTGCGCAAGTTTGTGCCCTTGCTCGGGCAGAGGTACCAACGGTTGCAGATATCACTAATTCAGCAACAATGAAGACCCATCTGGTTGGTGTCTTGTTAGAGCGTGCACTTAAAGCGATATCTTTAAGTATATAAACCCTCAGAGGATAGGAAAATTGATGACAAATAAAACCACTATTCAGATGACTTTGAATGGCCAATTGATTCAAGCAGAAGTAGAGCCACGGCAACATTTAGTAGATTTTTTAAGGGAAGATCAGTCTTTGACGGGTTCTCATTTGGGTTGCGAACAAGGTGCTTGTGGTGCCTGCACAGTGAAGATGAATGGTCAAATTGTGAGGGGTTGTTTGGTGCTGGCTGTGCAAGCTGATCAAGCCACCATAGAGACGATTGAGGGGATTTCGACAAGTGGGAAATACCAAGATTTACAAAAAGCTTTTTTACAGTTTAATGCTTTGCAATGTGGCTTTTGTACTTCTGGAATGCTTTTAGCTGCCACCGAATTAATTGAGACAAATCCGCAAGCTACTCGCTCTCAAGTTCGTGAATGGATTTCTGGTAATTATTGCCGTTGTACCGGTTATCAGGCCATCGTTGATGCGATTTGTCATGTGCTTGAAGAGCGTCTTGCGCACGCCTAATTGAATTGGAGAAATGATGAATAAACCAAATGATTTAATCGAAACCACTTTAGCACCGGTCACCTCAGAGCAGCGCTATATCGGGATGAGTGAGCCACGTCACGGCGCTAAGCGCTTAACTGAGGGTGGTGGAAAGTATATTGATGATGTTGTGCTAGCGAGAATGGCGCACGTTGTCTATTGGCGCTCGCCAGTAGCCCATATGCGGATTCTGAAAATACATAAGACACAAGCTTTAGCAATGCCTGGAGTTCTGGCTGTAGTTGATGGCCATGACTTAAGTAAGATCTGTCAGCCTTGGATTGCAACCTTAAGTCACTTAGCCGGTATGAAGTCAGCCGCCCAATATCCTCTAGCAATTGAGCGAGCCTGCTGGCAGGGCGAACCCGTTGTGGCAGTAGTTGCTAAAACACGGGCTCAGGCAGAAGATGCTCTGGCATTGATTGAAGTTGAGTGGGAGGATTTGCCAGCATTGCTAGATATGCAAAAGGCCCTTGATCCATCGACTCCCTTAATACATCCTGAACTAGGCGATAACATCTGCTTTCAGCGTTCGTTGGATACGGGTGATGTCGATGCGCAGTTTGCTAAAGCAGATGTTGTGGCGAGTGCAACCTTTCGATTTGGCCGTCATACGGGAGTCACTTTAGAGCCCCGCAGCCAAATTGCTGATTACTCGATGGATGGTCGTTTAACGGTTTATCATTCGCAACAAGCACCCCACATGATGCAGGATTTATATTGTCGTCAATTTGGCTTAACTGAATCAGATGTGCGGGTGGTTTGTTATGACGTGGGTGGTTCATTTGGCATCAAAGTCCATGCCTACCCAGATGATTTTGCGACGGTTGGGATTGCAATTTTACTAAAGCGCCCCATCAAATTTATTGCCGATCGTCTCGAGTCGTATGTCAGCGATATTCATGCTAGAGAGCATATTATTGAGGGGCGTATTGCTGCCACTAAAGATGGTGAGATATTAGCTTTTGAAATCGATGATCTGACTGGTATTGGGCCTTATTCGATGTTCCCAAGAACGAGTGCGATTGAGGGTAATCAGGTTGTTAATCTAGTAGGTGGTCCTTATAAGCATCGACAATATCGCGCTAATTTAAATGTTGTTTTTCAGAATAAGACACAAACATGCCAATACCGCGGGGTTGGTCATCCAATTGCTTGCGCTGTGACTGAAGGTTTAGTTGACTTAGCTGCTAGGCAACTCAAGATGGATCCACTAGAGTTTCGTAAACGTAACGTTATTCCTGATAATGCTTATCCTTACACGGGAGTCTCGGGTATCAAATTAGAAAGTTTGTCGCATGAGGCTTGTATTGCCAAACTAGAAGACTTAATGGATTATGCGGAGCTCTTAGAAGAACAAAAAAATCTGAGAGAGCAGGGTATTTATCGGGGTATTGGCTTTGCTGCGTTGATTGAATTAACGAATCCAAGCCCAGCATTTTACGGCGTTGGAGGTGCTAGGATTGCTTCGCAAGATGGTGCTACCATTCGGATGGATCCGAGTGGCGTGATTACTGTTTCAGTCAGTGTTGGTGAGCAGGGCCAAGGTGCTGAAGGGATTTTTGCACAAATCGCTGCTGATGCGGTTGGGGTGCCAATTCAAGACGTTCGTCTAGTTACTGGCGATACAGCAACTATTCCTTATGGCGGAGGAACCTGGGCTTCTCGGGGTGCGGGTATTGGTGGTGAGGCGGTGCTTCTGGCTGGTTTAGCCTTAAAGGAAAATATTTTAATCATTGCCGCTGAAATTTTAAAGGTGGATAAAAGTCAATTAACTGTTAAAAATGGCAAAGTCTACGATCGTTTATCGAATGAAGAGAAGATTCCCTTGAGTGAGGTTGGTCGTGTGGGCTATTTTCGGACGGATACTTTATCGAAAGAGTGTCAGGCAGATCTGACCGTTACGAGACATTATTCACAAAAAGATTTTCCGTTTATTTTTACCAACGGTATGCAAGCTTCTTACGTGGAGGTAGATACCCAAACAGGTTTCGTAAAACTCTTAAAGCATTGGGCGGTTGAAGATTGTGGCCGGGTGATCAATCCGATGTTAGTGGATGAGCAAATGCGCGGTGCGATCGTGCAAGGAATCGGTGGGGCTTTGTTTGAGGAATGTTTATATGATGAAATGGGACAAATGATTAATGGCAATATGGCTGATTATCTAGTCCCAATGGCTGCCGAAATGCCAGACATCATTGTGGCTCATATCCAAACTCCAACCAAATCGTCAATGCTTGGCGCTAAAGGCGCTGGCGAAGCTGGAACAGCTGGAGCTCCGGGCGCAGTAATTAATGCAATTAATGATGCACTAGCCCCCTTTAACGTCTATAGTTTTGATCAACCCCTAACTCCAGAGAAAGTTCTGAAGGCGCTTGGAACCCTATAAAGATGACTCTATTAAAACCTCTATCTTGGTTATTTTTTCTACTTTCTCTGAGTGGAGTTTGGCAGTCGAGTGCGCAGAGTAATCCCAAAATAAATCCTGATGAAATTCGGGTTACATTACTTGGTACCGGTAGTCCAAACCCAGTCATGAATCGTTTTGGGCCGAGTGTACTCATTCAGGCGGGTGGGAAAAATTTGTTAGTTGATAGCGGTCGGGGGGTGACTCAGCGCATCGTGCAATCTGGCTTAAAGCTAGGTGATATTCATGCGGTATTTTTGACCCACTTACATTCGGATCACATCAACGGTATACCGGACCTTTGGCTAACGGGCTGGCTAGAAGCGAATTACGCTCAGCGTCAAGAACCTTTTCGTTTATATGGACCAAAGGGCTCAAAAAACCTCATGGACCAATTAGCAAAGGCCTATGAATGGGATATTAGCGCACGTATTGCAGATCAAAATTTAAATCCAAACAACATCAAGTCAGATGTGACAGAGATTACCCAAGGGGTTATATTTGATCAGGGCGGAGTAAAAGTTACTGCGTTTGATGTGGATCATGGCGAGCTTTTAAAGCCAGCCTTTGGATACCGCATCGATTTTGCTGGTAATTCGGTTGTTTTATCTGGCGATACAAAGTTTAATGAAAACTTGATTCAGTATGCCACGGGCACCGATTTATTAATCCATCAAGTAGCAGCTGTGCGGCCTGAGTTGTTAGCTAATCCTATTTTTAAAGTGATTCTTGATCACCATACTAAACCCGATGAGGCTGGTATGGTGTTTTCTCGAGTAAAACCAAAGTTAGCTGTGTACTACCACTTTACGTTGCTAGGAACACCTAAAATTCCTCCTGTAACTGAAAAGGAAGTTTTTGAGATGACTCGTAAGACTTACTCAGGTCCTCTACTAATTGGAGAGGATCGGATGGCTTTTAAAGTTGAAAATCAAACAGTTTTGCAAATTCAAAATTAGTTAGTTGCTTAATCTGTAAGCAATCTACCATTGTCGATACAAATAATTATTCCATGTCCTGAGTCATAGCTGCACAAGAAAAGATTAAAAAGCCTAAAAATTCATAGTATCGTATTCATTTTTAGGCTTTTTCTTTGAGCCTTATCTGGCTATCAAATCGGCCCAAAATTCGGCGGGCTGACCCGACGTTTTGAGGCTTTTTCGTAACTGGAGGCAACTTCTAATAAGAGGTCCTCTTTGCCGGGCTCAGCCCTAAATACGAGTGAAAATGGCAGGCCTGGTGCTGGAATGGGTGTGGCTAACTCAACAGATTTTCCAAGGTAGGATTTTCGATCAGGACTTAATTGATATACAGCATCATATGCCTGCGTCACATAACCGGCCGGAACGAGGATTTCTGTTAAACCCGCATTCGGTCCAAAGGTTATTTCATTACGTAAGTGGTTAATTTGCCCAGGCTCCTCTGGCCAGCCAATCTTCGCCGGTGGTAAGGCGCTATGGAGTCTTACAAAAACATCTAATTTATTTTCAAGAATAACCATCATATCAACTCGGCGTAGTAATTCGCGCAGCATGATTCTTTCATCAACGCCTTGACGTCCTCCCAAGGGATTTCTAGGATCAGTAATTTCTTCCCAATTTTTAAAGGCGGAGCGCTGATCATCACCCCAATATTTAGAACGTGCATTTAGGCTTGGCCAGTCAACGAGGCGTTCAATAAAACCTTTTACTTTCCAATCTTCGGCCCGGCGAGATAAATATTGACGAATATGAAAGCGAAAACTATTGGCTAGAATTTCATCTTGGACCGTTGCAATATCTAGGTTTTTGGGCGGAGTAATTCTTAAATCAGCTAGTTCAACTAAGTAATCAATCGGATCCATTAAGCCGCTTCCAAATATCTTTCCTGGTGCAAATTCAGTTGGTTTGACCATTGCTGCGAATTCTGGGAAAACCGGTTGGCCCGCTTTATTTAATCGAAACAGAATATCGGGCATGAAGACTGGGACTAATCGCGCTAACGCTTTTTTAAAATCGATTGTCATTTGTTCGCAGTCGGCATCTGGGGTCCATAGTGGATCACTGGATTCGACAAGGGTTGCTCCGAGTTCTTGACGCAGGACTTGTTTTATTTCAGCACTTGCTGCAGCAATAATCGGTTCGACTGCTTTAATGCCGGGATTTAGCATGGATTCACGAATGACTCCGATGCGTTTTCCTTGGAGAGATCCGGTCTGATGGTGCGAACGAATATGAGTGGAGTACGTCTCTAGTACTGAAGATCTTGGAACAGTCGTATAAGGATCTCTTGGATCGTAATAACCATTTTCTGGGTCTTTAAGAGCATCTAGGATAAGCGCGCAGTCGTCTAAGGATTTAGCAAGGATACCTGTGCGATCACAATAGATATCCGCACCAATTGCTCCACCATCAAACCCAAGCATTGCTTTATGCGGCAGGATGAGTGCAACTGAATTATGGTTAGCAGGACCTCTAGTTGATTGTCGCGTTTCTTCTCCTAAACTGGCCATTACTAAATTCGCGCCCACGCTTACCCCTGAGCCTGAGCTCGATCCAAGGGATGCCGATCTGGTTGTGTCATAGGGATTAGATGGATTACCAGCCCAAGAAGACCTTTGATAACCAAGTACCGATGGCAGTACTTGGTTTGGATAATTCTTGCCACCAGGATCCCCTGCACGGCCGTTATATTCTGTCATCAATGCTTTGGCAAAAATGATTGCACCCTTTTTTCGGAGTTGATCGATCAAGAGGTGATCTTGGGCAGGGAAGTCAATATCATAATTCGCGTCTGCGCCCCCAGTAGAGCGCATATCTTTTGTATCAAAAGCATCTTTAAATGAAAAGACTACGCCATAAAGAGGTAGTTCTTTTAAGGGCGGATGTTTACCGTATTTTGCATCCAAAGCAGCAGCTTGTTCTAGAGCGTCTGGAAAATGTCTAAAAAATTCGCATACAGGCGGTGCCCCAGCAGGTAGAGGGCCTTTTGATGGATGCAGATCAAAATCACCTTTACAAGTTACGGATCTTTCTCCTCGGATATTGATTGTTGCTATAGCGTTTAATTGTCCGGCATTTGGCTTACCAACAACCATGCCATATTGTTGCATGACTTGTGGATCTGAGGCGGTATGGTCCATTCTGCCAAATTCGAGAGGTTTACCTTGGTACTGATTGAAGTCAGGCAAAAGATCTTCCGCACAGACTGTCTGGGTCGGGAATGAAATAGCCTTTTTAGCTCGTATTGTTCCTGGGGAAGGAGCAATAGATTTACCGTCTTTGGTAACTAACAAGCTAGAGGGATTGTTATAAGCGGCGCATCTAGCAATGTATTGCTCAACAGTCGCAACACAAGTTGTGCTTCCATTCTGAATCGCGACATGCAAATCAGAAATACTAGCTTCTACAATTTGGAATGGGTTAGTATTTTGATTGAGCGACATGTTTAGGATCTTTCAAATAGAGATATTTAGAAATAGTTTACTTTTTACTCAGACCAATTTTTCTCGCCAGATCTTTCATATTTTGCACATCATCTTCTGAAAATTTCGCAAAAATATCTGGCCTAGAAACGATGACTTCAAAACCCGTATCGTCAAGTCGTTTGATAATGTCAGGGTCAGTAAAGGCTTTTTGAATTTCGGTATAAATTCGGTTAACAATTTCTGGCGAAGTTTTAGCGGGTAAATAAACCCCAAACCAGCCTGTCAGTTCAATACTTTTTAGACCAGCCTCTTGCATCGTCGGAAGATTAGGAAGTGCCTTCCAACGATTTGGGCCGGTAATTGCAAGTGCTTTTAATTTTCCAGCTTGGATTAAAGGTAAAACGATACTCCCTGGCGCAAAACACATATCAACGTGATTACCTAAGAGGTCGCTTATTGCTGGCGCGGTTCCTTTATATTGAATATCATTAATTTGAACACCGGTTGCGGCTTTCATTTGTTCGGCTGCGATGTAGGTAATATTGCCAATTCCTGCAGAGGCGTAATTGAGTTTGCCTGGGTTAGCTTTGGCCAAGGAAATTAATTCACCCACAGTGTTGGCTTTCATGGAAGGGTGAACGACTAGAATTTGTCCAAAATTTCTAGCAACCATAGTGACCGGAACAAAATCTTTAATGGGATCAAACGGCACATTCTCATTAAATGCTGATATGGATGTCATAGAGCCGGTGGTGACTAGCCATGTATAGCCATCGGCAGGAGCTTTAGCCACCATATCGATCCCCAGAACTGCGCCAGCTCCACCTTTGTTATCCAGGACTAGTGGCTGTCCAAAAGGTCCGCTTAGTTTATCAATGAGTGCTCGGGCGATCACATCTGTCGGGCCTCCTGCTGCAAAAGGAATAATCATCCGAATAGGTTTGTTGGGATAGGAACTTGTTTGAGCCCAACCATGCTGAGAAAACCATGTGAGACCTAGCAACAGGATGACAAAAATTATGCGAATGTAACGCTGAATTTCATCATTGAATTGGTATCTAGACATCTGATTCTCCGGTTATTTTTTATTTAAAAAAGATCTTTTTCATGCACAGCCATTGTGCGTAAGGCAGATTCATTGACTTCTATACCAAGGCCTGGACCAGTTGGGATGGTTGCTAGTCCATGAATAAAACTCAAGGGTTGACTGGCATACTCCATATCTAAATACGCATGGGTAAGGCTAATACCCCAGTCTAGATTGGGGAGAACGGCAGCAATATGTAGCGCTGCTGCGCTGGCAATAGTTGTTTCCGCCACCTTACAGGCTAAGTTGATTTTAAAGTTTTTAGCATCCGCCACGATACCCGCTTCAACAACCCGGTTGAGACCACCAAATTTAATGGCTTTAAAACTACCTCCCTGAGCCAGTTGATGATCCATAAAATGATTTAAGACATGAACATTTTTCAATGTTTCATCGATCCCAATGGGTGTGGAAGATTGCGTGGATAATTCTTTCCATTCATGATCCTGATCTGACGCCATGGGTTGTTCAAAAAAGTGAAGACCATGGCCTTTGATTAATTCAACATATTCCAATGATTGTGCAAATGTGTAGCCCCGGTTTGCATCAGCACAAACCATGGCATCTTTGCCAACTGCTTGTAGGACACTGATGGTTCTTGCTGCGTCATTGGCTGGCGTATCCATCCCTACTTTGACTTTAAAAGAGCGCCAGCCGGCTGCATAGTCATTCGCAGCAACTTGGGCATCGTTTTGGGTGCCACCTCCAGCGACCATAATCAGAGCAGCAATTTTTTCGCGGCGTTGTTTACCGAGTAATTGGTGAACTGGAATATCTTGATCACGCGCCTGGGCATCTAAAAAAGCGGTTTCGATGGCTGACTTTGCAGAGTAGTTACCAAGCAGTGGCTGATCCATTTTTGACAGAAGACCTTGGGCCGAAGTAAATTCCTGATTTAGGAGAATACGACTTAAAAATCTGACTGCTCCGAGCATGCCAGCAGGTATTTCTCCGGTCATATTCGGGGCAGAGGCAGATTCACCCCAGCCAATATGACCTTTATCGCTTGTAATTTTTACAAATAAGTTTTCAGAATGTGTAATGAGAGTACCCGCCATTTTGAGAGGCGTTCCGAGTTTTAGTCGAGCAATAAAGCTATCGATTGCAACAATTTTCATATAAAAGTTCCTTTTAACATCTGTTGAGCATTTTTACCTGCTTGCATAATAACGTCTCGTATGGCGGGCAGTTGGTTACAAAATCTAAGAAATCCATGCGGGTAGCCAGAGAGAATATGACAAGCATGTTTTACCTTTGCAACTTGAAGTTGATGTGCTAGTTGGGTCGTGTCATCAATCAATGGGTCGAGGTCTCCCACCATCAACCAAATAGGGGGTAGATTATTCAGATTGGCTAGTATGGGGCTAGCTTGATTTATTTGTTCAGATGTTTCGAGGAATGCCGACCAGTACCATTGCATGGCAGTACTTGATAAGCCATAGCGGCCATCACCAATGGTTTGCCAAGAATGGGTTTGCATTCCGGGGGTATAGACCCCATAAAAGAGAACCATTCCCGCAAAGTAGGCTTGGAGTTGGGTACTTAAATAGTTTTGCCATATTGATAAAGCTAGATTGGCACCAGCGGAGTCACCTAAAAAAATCAATTGTGGTGGCGTACCAGAATTTTGTTGCTGAAGTATTTGAATCAGTTGTTCAATGACATAGGTGATTTGTCGATGTTGATAGGGGAATTTCTTCTCTGGGGCCAATGCATAGGAGACCGTGGCAACCGGAATATTACTTAGATGAGCAAAGCTTCTTGAGATTCCATCATGTGTTTGATAGTCCCCAAAAGACCAGCCACCGCCATGCAGATAAATTATCATCGTATTGGTTTGGAGATCTTCTTTAGTTGGATAGTAAAGTCGAGTGATCACATCCTCACCTTCAAACTGGAAAGTTATGTCTCGTACTTGATATACAGAGTCTACTTCTTCATTTAATACTTGATATTGCTTAGCCAGTTGGTGACGAGCTAGGCTTATCTCCAAAGTCGTGACATCGGGGGCGGCTAAACCTTGAACTTTTAAACGATCTAATTGCGCTAAAAGCTCTGAATTCATTGGTGGGCATATTGCTGGAGTGGGCATAAAATTTCTTTATTGGGGTTCTATGCCTGCACGTTTAGCAACAGCAGACCATTTTTGATATTCAGTTTTAATGTGCGTGGCAAACTCATTTGGAGAACTACCGATAGGTTCAGCCCCTTCTGATGCAATTTTCTCTCGCAACTCTTTAGTTTGGATAGCTTTTAACATTTCAATATAAATAGCTTGAATAATGACTTGTGGGGTACCGGATGGTGCGACTAAACCATACCATTGTAAAGATACGTAATTGGCAAGACCTGACTCAATAACAGTGGGTACATCAGGGAGAAGATCGAGGCGCTTAGTCCCAGAGACAGCTAAGGCGCGTAGTTTGCCGGATTGCACGTGGGGTAATGCCGTAAGTGCATTAGAAAACATTGCATTGACTTGCCCGCCGAGTAAATCAGTTACCGCCGGAACTGTTCCTTTGTAGGGGATATGTAAAGTTTGGATACCCGCCATATAGTTAAGTAATTCCATTGACATATGTGGTGAAGTTCCAATACCGGCGCTGGCATAACTCAATTTGTTGGATTCTTTTTTAGCAGCAGCAATCCATTCTTTGATGTTATTGACAGGAAGATTTGGATTGACTATAAAAATATTAGGGGCCGTGGCTGCAAGTGAAATCGGGGAAAAATCTTTAATGGGGTCGTAATTGACTTTTTTATAGAGAATGGGATTCAGAACTAAAGTGCTTGGAACAAAGAGGAGGGTATAGCCATCTGCAGGGGTGTTAGCCACTGCTTCTATACCAATCAAATTTCCGGCTCCCGGTTTATTTTCGACAAAAAAGCTTTGATTAAAGGCTTTAGTAAAAGATTGCGCGAGTAATCGACCGACGATATCTGTTCCTCCACCGGGGGCCGAAGGGACAACGATTTTGACAGATTTAGATGGATAGTTTTGTGCCTTAGCAGGACTTTGTCCCAGTTGGAAAACAGTCATGAGAAACAGTAACCAGTAGAACCTTGGACTTGGTACTAGGGACATCATATGGTTGAGTAATTTATCCATGCGCATGTAGGGTCTTATGATTTAGGTCAACTGGTTTAGCGGCAATCAGAATAAAAGCAATGATACAGGGAGTAGTCCCATTATTAATCCAATTATGAATGGTACCCCGTTGCACAATCACATCACCTTGTTTGAGGTCTACGATTGTTCCATCAAGGTCCATCTGAATGGATCCAGACATAACTATTGCATAGTCGATTGTTTCTGTCCGGTGATTTCGTGGCGCAACACCTGGGTCATACTGCACAATACGAAACACAGTATCTGTTTTTTCTAGTGCAGAGACATCCCTTAAAAGTGGATTTGTTGGATCTTGGTTATCGATTGGGAATTGACTCGTTGACCAGACGACACAGCTTTGGTGATGGGCTCTTCTGGAGATCACATTAGGGCACAGTTCATCATGTTGCACAATCGCTTTACCCTGATGATCATGACCTGTTACTACTCTTCGAATTTGCATTAATTGAGGCCTTTTAAAAATTGGATAACACGCTCAGAGATAGTGGTTTCCAGAGGTTCCCAGTCACTAAATGGAATAATATCAACGTCTTGATCCGTTATTGGTAACTGAAATAATTGTGCGTGTGGAATGAGTTTAGCTGCTTCTATGGCATTACTACTGGCATGAGTCCGATCATTCCCAGGAATAATTAGAACAGGTACATTGATTGACTTGAGAGTGGCTTCTTCTACACCCATCACTGGATAGGTTGGTCCGCTTGTAAAGATAGTGAGCCAGTTTTCTAGGACCGCAATAAACTGCTCGGCCTTCATATTCATGAGAATAGATTCGTTTTGGGGCCGAGCTTTGATGCGTTCTTGATAGTCAGGCGTAGCACAAACACCGTTCATGCCACCAGCCTTAGCTGCGTCGATGAACATTTGGTAGTATTTGTAAGGCAGGCGTGTAGCCGCGGTATCACCACCCGTTACTCGCATGAGGACGAGGGCTTTGACCATCTCAGGATGACGCTGTTTGACCAATATAGAGAGCCTAGCTCCAGATGATGCCCCACCGATAAAGGCTGGTGTTGCTCCAAGCTGTTTTAATAGTTGGGCGAGGTCGTCAGCCCAAATGATTTCTTCGCCTTCTTGGCCACTAATTACTACTTCAGAGGCACCGGTATTGCGTCGATCATGCAACAAAACTCGAAAGCCACCCGTAGCAATTTTTTTTGCTAGGGATACAAACTCGTTATGACTTCTTCTACCACCAGTAGATAAAGCAAACCAAGGCCCATGATCACCAATAATTTGGTAAACGATTTCAACTCCTCGAACTTGCGCGGATGGCATGATGAATCCTTTGTCTCTTTATAGAGTTTTATTTTATCAGTTTCGGCATTTCTAAAACAATATTGAGATGAAGGTAAAAGATTGGATAATAGGGGATATCGTCTTAATAATGTTTTGTGTGTTACTTACTGTAAAGAAGACTCGCTTGATCGAAATTACTCCTGAGTATGAAGATGTATTTAAGGCAATTGCTAGAAAAGACCCTTTTATTTTTATTAGTGGGCGTGCTGGAACGGGTAAGACGACTCTAGTCAACCATTTGCGAAATGTTTTAGAAGAGCAAGTAGCGGTGGTTGCCCCAACAGGCGTAGCTGCTCTTCAGGTGCGAGGGGTAACAATCCACTCTTTTTTTCGTTTTCCTCCCAGGTTGATTTTTCCGGAAGATGACATTAAAAAATTAAAGGATCGACGACTTTACAATAAATTAGGAATTCTTATCATTGATGAAATATCGATGGTGAGAGCCGATATCATTGATGCAATCGATATGTTTTTACGCGTCAATGGCCCTCGAGAGGGGAAGGCTTTTGGTGGTGTTCAGATACTTTTTGTTGGTGATTTATACCAATTACCTCCCGTTGTTCGAGCGCAGGAGATGGAGGTATTGCATGCGCGTGAATACGAAGCAGCATATTTTTTTCATGCCATGGCCTTAAGAGGAAAAGATATTACTTACATTGATTTAAAGAAAATTTTTAGGCAAAAAGATATTTTTTTTACGGATTTATTAAATCAAATACGAACCAATCAAGGTGTTGAAAATGCCTTGAAAATAATTAATGATGCATGTTATCAGTCGGACGCGTTAGTCGATAAGCAAGCCATTGTATTAACCACAACTAATCAGCGTGCAGATAGTATTAATCAAGCCGAAATGCTTGCTTTAGATACAGAAATAAAAGTGTATCGAGGAAAGTTAGAGGGTAAATTTCATGTCGATGAGCGTAATTTGCCGTCACCACTTGATTTAACTTTAAAAATGGGTGCACGGGTTATGTTTACTGCTAACGATAAGAATATTCCGCGGCGTTGGATGAATGGTACCTTAGGTAAAGTTATTAGTCTTGGTCATGATCAAGTAATTGTTCAGACTGATGCGCCGCATGGTAAATCATCTAAATGGGCGACGATTGTTGAAGTCCCCATTTTTTCTTGGGAGTCGTATCAATATGAGTTTGATGCTAAAGCTGATCAAATAAAACCGGTTGTAAATGGAAAGTATGAACAGTTCCCATTGATGCTAGCTTGGGCAGTGACGATTCATAAGAGTCAGGGTAAGACTTTAGAAAAAGTTCGCGTAGATTTATCTGGGGGTACATTTGCACCGGGACAAGTTTATGTGGCACTCAGTCGATGCACAACTCTGGAAGGAATAGCACTGCAAAGGCCAGTACGCACATTTGATGTACGCACTGATTATCAAATTAATCA
>RFMZ01000182.1 GCA_009927445.1 Betaproteobacteria bacterium | reverse complement strand
CATTGATGTTGCTTAACGCCTAAGGATTTGAGATTGCTTAGGCGTTATGTTTTTTTAAGTGATCCTTCTTGAACGAGAGGTATTGGTTCTAACCTAGATGGACTGGCTGTGATACTAAGCTCGTTATTTGCAAGATGCCAGGATGGTTCTTGGATACTCATGACAATTTCTGTTAATTTTTGCCCCCAAAGATTACGGATCATTTTGAAGTAGGCATTATCTTCATCAATCGTTACTGCTTTACTTAGCGAAAATTGATCTTTTTGATAGACCAGAAGATCAAGCGGCAGACCTACAGAAATATTACTTTTTAGGGTGGAGTCCATGGAGATGAGGGCACATTTGGTGGCTAGATCGATCGGTGTTTGATAGTTCAGCACACGATCTAAAATTGGTTTGCCATATTTAGCCTCGCCGATTTGTAAGTAACAAGTTTCTTGCGTAGATTCCAAAAAATTACCAGCAGAATAAATATGAAAAAGCCGGGGCCTCTCACCAAGTACCTGTCCACCAAACAAAAAATTACAAGCAAATTCCATATTTTCATCATCGAAGGCTTGTTGATAGCGCTCCTTGACTTTTCGAATCGCATGCCCAACTACTACCGCTGCATCATAGGTGCTATTGGCAGTCCACAAATTCATTCCTTCAAAAAGGGTTTCTTGATGAAGTATTTCTTGAACCGCTTGCGTAATGGCAAGATTACCTGAGCTGAGAAGACTAAATAAACGGTTATTTTTATTTTGGAAGATAGTCATTTTCCGAAACAATCCTATATCGTCTACACCGGCATTAGTTCTCGTATCGGATAAAAAAACAATACCTTCTTGAAGGCAAATAGCTACACAATAGGTCATAAATTTAAAAATAATTAGGCAAGCACAAGTGTCTAATTTAACATTTTTCAATAGTAATTTTAGTAATTAGTTCTTCAGTCCCTCCGCCTGAACGGATTCCTTTGACAGGACAAGCGTGGGAATAGTCCCGTCCGACTGCTAACCGGATATGTCGTTCATCGCTAAAACAGGCATTGGAAATATCAATGCTTGTCCAAATTCCATCCTCGGGGTTTAGACAAATATCAACCCAAGCATGGCTTGCCAGATCTGTTGTATCAGTTGCATAAAAATAACCACTAACATACCTAGCAGGAACATTGAGTTGGCGACATAAACCGATCATGATGTGGGCATGATCTTGG
Source organism: Betaproteobacteria bacterium (assembly GCA_009927445.1). Taxonomy (GTDB): domain Bacteria; phylum Pseudomonadota; class Gammaproteobacteria; order Burkholderiales; family Burkholderiaceae; genus Polynucleobacter. Next base: position 2,933 of record RFMZ01000182.1, on the reverse strand, counting down.
CAAACACCGGAAGAAAGCGCAAAGGCCTCTATAGCAGTTGTTTTTGTACTCGTACTACCAGGCGTATAAACTACTTTGTCGCATATTTTTTTTGCCAGTTCTTGAATAAAGAGTGAACTCCAAACCGAAGCACTAGACAATTGGAAGAAACTTAACATGTCATCAGAAGGTTGAGTCAGAGGAGTTTGCTGTAAAAGATAATATGGCGATACGGCCGAACTCTTATCAGGAAAAGTTAATTCAGGACTTGATTGTATTTCACCTCTGACATCAATGATCATGGATGAATAATTATTTTCCATTACAAAGACATGAGAGGTATTGCCAAAAGCATCCTCAGATTCATGGGTTTTTCCGGGCGTATTCATTTTCCATGAGATAACTTGTTGATTTGGTAATGATAGGGGGGTTAGTCGTAACTCATGGATTGAGTGGTGAACTGCGTGCTCATAAATATATTCAGTTCGGTGAGCAATTTTTAAAATAGGCATTAAGAGACCGCTAAAGGAATTAAATAATGATTACTGAATTCATCAGCAATATGATTGATACGCTCTAAAAATCCTTGAATAAATTCATCTAATCCTTGGCTATAAATATCTTCAATTGAGGAATAATCCAACTCAGATTTTAATTTCCCAACTAATCGTTCCATTTCTTTTGATTTTGGATTTTTTAATAAATTTATAAGTGACAACATAGAATTCACACATTTAGTGAGTGATCTGGGTAGTTGGGGATTGAAAACAAGCAAATCTACGACTCGTTCAGGGGTGATTTGGTCTGAGTAGGCTTGTCTGAATATTTCAAATGCAGAAACAGATCTCAACAGTGAAACCCAGTGATAAAAATCAAAGACTTCGTTAGAGGTATCCGAGTTTGTCCCGGTTTTTTGGTTTTGCAGTTGGCTATTAGCTAGCGGTATTGGCTTATGATGACTATAGTATTTTGCTTTCAAGATCCGGGCGGTATTATCTGCTCTTTCTAAATAGGTACCAATCTCCATAAAATATAGGGCCTCATTAGTTAGCATCGTACCAAAAACAACCCCACGAAATAGATGGCAACGGTACTTTACCCATTCTAAAAAAGCCGATGGATCTTGATTGGGATGATCCGGCAAAAACTTATCTAAGTTCATCCATGTGAGATTTTGTGTTTCCCAAACCTCAGACGGGATTTTCCCCCGAATAATGCGAGCATTCAATCTTGCTGAATTTAAACACGTTACGATACTAGATGGATTATCGGCATCATTAATCATGAACTCTAAAATATTTGCACGGGCATAGGAGCTATATTTTTTTTCAAATACCTGCTCTAGTAAAGACAAATTGAGTAATTTTTTCCAGCTTTGTTCTCTGAATTCGGTTGGTTGAGGCATCAGAGATGTTTGATATGCCACATCCAAAAGGCGCGCGGTATTCTCTGCACGCTCTGTGTACCTAGCCATCCAATATAAGCAGTCAGCTGTTCTACTTAACATCGTGCGCTCATCTTTCTAAGACCCAAGTATCTTTGGTGCCACCGCCTTGTGAAGAATTGACGACTAATGACCCATCCTTTAAAGCAACTCTGGTCAATCCTCCCTGAACCATTTTGATCTGTTTACCTGAAAGCACGAGTGGTCTTAAATCGATATGTCTAGGGGCAATCCCAGCCTCAACAAAAGTAGGGCAGGTGGATAAGGCGAGGGTGGGCTGGGCAATATACTTTTCAGGATGGGCTTTTAATTGATTTCTAAATTGTTCAATTTCTGATTGGCTCGCTACTGGACCAATCAACATCCCATAACCGCCAGCACCGTGGGTTTCTTTTACAACTAGCTCTTCTAAATGCGCAAGTGTGTATTTTAAGTCCTCTGGTTTTCTGCACTGAAAAGTTGGAACATTTGCTAGTATTGGCTTTTCTCCAAGGTAGAATTCAATCATATCGGGGACATAAGGGTAAATCGATTTATCATCTGCAATACCTGTGCCAATGGCATTCGATATACCAATGTTACCGGCGCGATAAGCAGATAAAAGACCTGGAATACCCAGACTAGAATCCGGTCTTAGAGCCAAGGGATCTAAAAAATCATCATCAATCCGGCGATAAATCACATCGACGATTTGTGGTCCTTGGGTTGTTCTGAGAAATACCTGTTCGTTTTTGACAAATAAATCACGGCCCTCCACTAGCTCTACTCCCATTTGCTGGGCGAGATAGGAGTGTTCAAAATACGCTGAATTAAACATCCCAGGTGTTAAAACAACTACGTGGGGTTTTTTAGTCGCTGTACAAGAAGCAGTTTTTAAGCATTCAAGAAGTAGGTCAGGATAATGCTCGACTGGAGCAATGCTATATTTTTCAAACAAGTCAGGAAATAATCGCATCATCATTTTACGGTTTTCAACCATATAAGACACGCCCGAAGGTACTCTTAGATTATCTTCCAACACATAATATTTACCTTCCTCTGCGCGAATAATGTCGATCCCTGCGATATGGGCATAGATATTTCGTGGGACATCGATATGCCGCATCTCAGGTCGATATTGAGAATTATTGTAAATTTGTTGTTTTGGAATTAGCCCAGCTTTCAGGATTTTTTCGTCATGATAAATATCATGGAGAAATAAATTTAAAGCTTTAACGCGTTGCTTTAATCCCTCTTCTAGTATTTTCCAGTCCTGATTTGGAATGATTCTGGGAATTTGGTCAAAGGGAATTGTTCTCTCTGTACCTTTTTCATCTCCATAAATAGCAAAGGTAATTCCGATTCGACGAAAAATCAGTTCTGCCTCTTCGCGCTTGTAAGACATTTGTACATCGCTTTGCTGATGTAACCAGTCGTTAAAAATGGCGTAATGAGGCCAAACTTTTCCATTGGAATCAAACATCTCGTCAAAAGGGACTTGCATAATCAGAAGATATACGCCTTCCATAAT
>RFMZ01000207.1 GCA_009927445.1 Betaproteobacteria bacterium | reverse complement strand
CCTTATTTTTTTGATTTTTTATTTTTTTTAATAGCAGTTGCCGACCAGTCTTCAAGAACTTTATATACAGATGCTGTATCGTCTTGGCCGTGACCTAGAGCTTTTGCGGCATTATAAACAGGCACACAAGAACTAAAGAGTGGCGCAGGTACGGCATATGATTCGATTGCTTCGCCGATGAGGTGCATATCTTTTGAAAAAACATCGATTGTAATTGTCGCTTTATCCCAGGTACGGTTTGCCATAGATGGACCACGCACTTGGAACATTCGTGAACTACCAGCCCCATCACCGATGACTTTGACAATCATATTTGGATCAAGTCCCATTTGAATTCCGAGGAGTATTGATTCAGCGGTTGATACATTATGAATAGCCACTAAGTGGTTAGCGACTATTTTCATTTTCATCCCCTGACCAAAGGCGCCCACATAATAGCAACCTCGGGCGAAACCTTTAAAAACTGGTTCCATAGCTATAGTCTGTTTCTTTTCACCACTTGCAAAGACGATGAGGTCGCCCGTTACAGCTTGCGCCCCGGTACCTGAAAGGGGGCAGTCAAGTAACTGAATCCCTTTTTTTGATAGTAATTGTCGAGAGGCCTCTTTAGCATCATGCGGTAAGGTACCAAGTTCAGCAACAATAGTGCCTTTTTTTGCTGAAGATGCAATATCTTTTGTGACATTCTCTAGGGCTAAAACCGAGGGGAGTGACAAAAGCATATAAGGACATTGTTGAGCAACTTCGGAAACGGATACACAGACCTCAATGCCAACCTTTTTAAGAAGTTTTTGTTGTTTAGGACTTGGATCAAATCCAAAGACCTGAAAGCCTGCCCGGTGAAGATTCGTCGCGATTGAAGAACCCATAATGCCAAGTCCAATAACTCCCACATTTAATCCTAACTTTTCTGGGGTTACCTTGGTAGTGGGTGAAGCCTTCTTAGTTGGATTTGATTTTTTGGAACTTGCTAAATTTTTTTTGACCATGGTAGTTTTCCTTGAATATTGAGTAAATTGCGATTTTAATCTTAATACTATTAGCAGTCAGTGATGGCAGGTTTGAATAGAAATCAAATAGACTTATATGCGTTTTTGCTGAATACATTTAATTCATAATAAATTCTGAGATTTCTTTTAAGAATAATTGTGGGTCCTGTAATTGTGGGACATGAGCTAGTCCCTTGAGAATAATTAGTTTGGCATTCGGTAATAGTTTGGCTAATTCTTCTGACATGGCAGGTGGCGTTGCCTCATCTTGCTCCCCAACTAAGACCAGTACAGGCATGGTCAACTGTTGCAGTTGTGGGCGAAGGTCCATCGTTGCAAGGGCATGACAAGCACCGTGAAATGTTTCCGGATTCACAGCGATAAAGCGTTCCTTACGAGATGCTATTAATTCGGGGTGTAGTTCTTGGTAAGCAGGTGCGAATAGTCGGCGCATCGCGATATCAGCGATACCTTCGAGTCCTTTGTTTTTTGCATTATCTGACATCCCTTTAAAAGCGGCCCTTCCTTGCTCTGAAAAGCATGCGCCACAATCAGCAAGTACTAATCTTGATGGGAGCTCTGGGTGGCGTATGGCGGTATTAAGGGCAACAAAGCCTCCATAGCCATTTCCTAAGAAAATTGGTTGAGAGCTTAATTTGAGGCTTTGTATACCGGCAGCGATTTGATCAGAAATTTGATCGAGAGAACTTCCTACGAAGTCGGATTCATCAAAGCCTGGTAGGCTTAGTTGAATCACTTGATGGGTTTTAGCAAGTGTTGGGGTAATCAAATCAAAGCTTGTTTGATCAGCAAGGAGTGAGTGAAAGAGCACAATTGCTGGGCCTGAGCCAGATAATTTAAAGCTGAATTGTTTGCCCTGTAAATTGATTTGGTGTTGTTGGACGCTTAGTGAAGTCATTACAAATTCCTGAAAAATGAATGAAGAGTCTTGATTGTAGTCTATGCCAATCGGTGTAATACAGAGAAGACCTTGGAATTTTCATATCGATCGGATTTACCCAACATCGGATTAAAAATAATACTCAAATTGGCGTTTATATCTGAGTTGAAGATCCTACAAAGTCTCAGAGGGTTTTTATTTAAACTGCTTCAAAATCAAAATAAAATTGGGTGAATTCTATTTGGTTGGAGGCTGACTATTATCTTGATAACTTAGATTTAGAAGTAAATCGATTCTCGTTGTAAGATAGCAGTTGAAGTATTTTAAAGATAAAAATATAAAGGAATTGAGATGAAATCAATCAGAATCTTTTGCCAATTTTTGGTGGCAATTACTTGTAGCTTGGGTTTAAGTTGGCTGTTTGTTTCTCCGAGTTTGGCGGCTGACACTGGCCCTATTCGCGTTGGATTTTTAACCATCAAATCGGGCCCATTAGCGGCCGGTGGCATCCAAATGGAAGATGGTTTAAAGCTCTATTTAAAGGAGCGTAACAATATGATTGCTGGCCGTAAGGTGGAGTTGTTTATTGGCGATACAGCTGGCCAACCAGCTATTACGAAGACCAAGATGCAAGAAATGGTTGAGAAAAATAAGGTCCACGTCGTTATTGGTCCTTTAGCCGCGTTTGAAGCTTTAGCCGTAGATGACTATATCCGGCGTTCCGAGATTCCCACGATTTCTCCATCTGCAGGTGCTGAAGATTTGACGCAGCGTAAGCCAAACCCTTGGTTTGTAAGAGCCGTGGGAAGTTCAGCACAAGCTAACCACGCATTAGGAGAATATGTTGCCAAAGAGCTCAAATATAAGCGGATTGCGATCGTAGCGGATGATTTTGCTTTTGGTCATGAGAATGTCGGTGGCTTTCAGCGAACTTTTGAGGAAAACGGCGGTAAGGTCGTGCAAAAACTCTGGTCACCCTTAAATACTGCAGATTATGGTGCTTACATTAGTCAGATCAAGCTCAATGTTGACGCCGTATTTATTGCTTTTGCAGGCAGTAATGGGGTGAAATTTCTGCGTCAATATAGAGAATACGGTATGAAAGAAAAATTACCGGTAATTGGTAATATGACATCCGTTGATGAAGGTATATTGATCTCCATGGGTGATGAAGCATTAAATGTTATTTCTTCTGGCTGGTATGCAGAGACGATTAACAATCCAAATAACCAAAAGTTTGCGCAAGGTTTAGCGAAAGAATTTAAGCAGGCCCCAGGTTATTATTCTGTTGGGGCATATGGCGCTGCTTTGATGCTTGAACAAGCTCTTAAAGGGGTTAAAGGTCAAATTGAAGATAAGAAAAGTTTCATGGCAGCGTTACGTAATGTGCAAGTTGATAACGACCCTCGGGGGAAGATTACCCTAGATGCCTTAGGCAATCCGATCATGAACGTTTATATCCGCAAGGTAGAGCGTCAAGGTGGGCGATTAACCAATACAGTGATCAAGACTTATCCTGGAGTTAGTCAGTTTTGGACATACAAGACAGCGGAGTTTTTATCTAATCCTGTGTACTCAAGAGATTATCCCGTATCGAATTATTTAGAGAAGTAATGTTCCGGGTGTTAGGAATAGAGTTTGGATAATCTCAACGAGTCGTTCATATGAATTAAAAGACCCGCATTGCGGGTCTTTTTTTGAATGATACGAGGGTTAAATTTTTATTTTCATCAGTTTGACTGCATTACCACCTTCAATCAATTGTCGATCGCTCGTGGAGAGTCCCTTGACAGCTTTGATGGTTTTCAACGGATGGTCATCCGCCATATCATATGGATAATCTGTCCCAAGCATGACATGATTTGCCCCGAAGCGGTTAACTAGATTGCCGAGCATTTCGGGATCATGCGTAATCGTATCAAAGTAAATTTTCTCCAGATAAGATGATGGTTTTTTCTTAATAACAGTTCGGCAATCTTTTCTAGCTCCCCAAGCGTGATCCATTCTTGCCCAGTAATGAGCTAGGAAGCCACCACCATGCGCAGCCAAGAATTTGATTTTAGGATAGCGAGCGATGACACCATCAAAAATCAGGTGACTAACAGCAATAGTCGTTTCTAGGGGATTGCCAATGACATTATTAAAGTAATGATTACTCAGGCGCTCACCTTGGGTAAATCCTAGGGGGTGCATAAATACGACAATCCCAAGTTCATTCGCTTTTGCAAAAAACTTTTCAAGACCAAGACTTGGATCCGTAAGATTTTTGCCGTTAACATTGGTGCAAATCTCCACGCCCTTGAGACCTAATTTCTTAACACAATATTCAAGTTCTTTGACTGCCATCTTAGGATTTTGAAGCGGGACAGAGCCTAAACCGACAAAACGATCCGGATGGCTTGCAACCACATTAGCAATGCCATGATTGACATCACGAGCTAGACTAGCACCCAGTTCGGGATCAGTAAAATAGAAATAGTGATAAGGTGCGGGGGCTACAGCTTGAATATCTACACCCATCTTATCCATATCTTGGAGACGCTCTTCGATACCCATCAATTTTGGGGCACGAGTTTTCATCTGCAAAATATTTGTTTGATTCGTTAGGTCATTCGCATAAATGACTGTTGGATCATAAGACGGGGCATTGAGGTGCGCTGTTTTGGCGTTCACTTCAGGATTGAGATAATGACAATGGATATCAACGACGAGATGCTTCCCTTTACTATTTTTTACTATTTGTTGAGTAGCTGGAAGTTTCTTTTGGGAGTTCTTGGATTTTGCTAAAGAAGCAGCTTGACTATTTGAAGCAACTTTCTGAGTAGTTTTTGTTGCCATCATTTGGGCATAGTCATTACTCAGATGCTGATGGCTGGGATCGGAACACGATGAAGAGCAAGTAAAGAACATAAGAGCCTCGGATTTAAAAAAACGTAGTTTAGTAGATGATTGCTTGAATTAAAACACACCTAGATGACGCGTTGCAAGATCAGGAGTTGTTCTTACATCATCGGCACTGCCTGCATAGGCAACTTCACCGGTATTAAGAACTACGATATCGTCTGCTACACTCATTGCTAGGTTGAAATTTTGTTCTACTAGCAGAATCGACAAGCCTTCTTTTTTGATTTGTTCAATACCTCTGGCAACTTCAGCAACAATCAATGGTGCCAGTCCTTCGGAGGGCTCATCCAGCAGAAGGATATCGGGATTTCCCATCAGCGCACGACCGATAGCAAGCATTTGTTGTTCACCACCAGAAAGAGTTCCAGCACGCTGTTTAAAGCGATCGCGCAATTGGGGAAATAAATCGTAAACCCGTGGAATATTCCATGGGTTTTGAATAGGTCTTTTTTGGGCTGCTACTTGGAGATTTTCTTCAACACTCAGGCTTGGGAATATACGACGTCCTTGGGGAACTAAACGAACTCCAGCGCGCGCAATATTTTCAGGATTCTTTTTTGCAATATCTTGACCAAATAAAAGAATTTTTCCAGACGTGGCTTCTAAAAGTCCAGAAATTGTTTTCATTGTGGTTGTTTTTCCTGCGCCATTTCTGCCGAGTAAGGCGAGCAGTGAGCCAGTTCGCAAGGTCAAGGATATGGAATGAAGGACGTGGCTATCCCCATAATGTGAGTTAACTTGCTCAAGAACAAGAGCATCAGTGGCCAAGATAGACCTCCTGGACTTTTGGATCATTGATCACTGTGTCGCGATCACCATCAACGATGACTTTACCGTATTGCAGCACCAGTATTTTTTCCGCGAAGGCTAGAGCAGTTTCCATATCATGCTCAATCATGACGATGGCTTTTTCTTTTGAAATAGAATTAATTAAATCTGCTACCATAACACGTTCATTTTTTGATAGTCCAGCTAATGGTTCATCTAGAAGTAGGACTTGGGGATTTTGAGCCAGAGCTATGGCAATTTCGACACGACGTTGTTCCCCATAGGAGATTTCAGTTACTTTTCGGTAGGCCTGATTTTTTAATCCGACGTGATCTAAGATCTCAAGTGCTTGGTCATACATTTGGTCTGTTAGTTTCATGCTCGAAAAAATTTGCTTCTTACGCTGACTAACACCTAGGAGGGCTAGCACAACATTGTGTGCGAGCGTATCTTTTGGAAAAAGCGTAATAATTTGATAGGTTCTACTCATACCAAGGTGGGCTCTGGCATGGATTGGTTGACTGGTCATCTCTTTGCCAAAGAGCGTAATGCTTCCTGAGTCTGGTTTGATATCACCCGTAATTTGGGCAAAAAGGGTTGTTTTGCCAGCACCATTAGGTCCAATGATTAAGCGCCTTTCGCCTGGCATTACTTGGAGAGAAACATTTTGGGTGACGGCAACCCCGCCAAAGCTTTTCTGCAGGTCTTTAACTTCTAGGGCATAACTCATTTTTTATCCCCTAGTAAACGTGTTTTCAGTTGGACGATTCCGGGGACTAAACCAGCGGGCATAAAGATCACAATAAAAACAAAGATAACTCCTAGGAGCATATTCCAGCGTTCAACAAAACCAGAGACATAATTTTTCAGAAGAACGATCAAAATGGAGCCGATGATGGGACCAGCCAGAGTACCTGATCCACCGGCTATGACGCATAAGAGTGCTTCAGCCGAGGAGGTGATAGAGATGACGCTTGGGTGGATATATTTATTGAAGTAAACATATAAAAGTCCTGAAATAGCTCCAAAAAAGCTAGACATCACAAAAGTGATCCAGCGAATTTTCCAGACATCATAACCAAGTGCACTCATCCGTTTATCTTGATCTCGAGTACCTTTTAGGCTTGCCCCAAAAGGTGAATTTACAATCTTCCCGATAAAGAACAGACAAGCGATAGTAACGATTAAGGTAAACCAATAAAAATTAGTACTATTTTCGAGGTCCCAGCCAAATGGCATTGGTCTAGTTAAACCAGAGAGTCCATTATCGCCATTCGTCAGGCTTACCCATCGGTAGCCGACACCCCAAACAATTTGTGACAGAGCTAAGGTTAGCATCAAAAAACTTAAACCAGAAGCGCGTAAAGAGATCCAACCAAATAAAGCCCCAACTAATGTAGTTAAGCCAAGTGCAACAGGAGCTGAGTAGGCATGTCCCATGCCCATATTGAGATAAAGCCAGGCTGAAACGTAGGCGGCGAGGCCTAAAAATGTAGCATGTCCAAGAGATGTCAGTCCACCATAACCCACTAATAAATTTAAGCTCGCCGCGAACACTGCAGCGATCATAATTTGACTACCTAAATTGACGTAGTACTCTCCTGAAACAAGTGGTAAGAGGGTACAAACAAGGATTAAAGCGAAGTAAGTAAGGCTGTTTTTGAGGGTCATGCTTTGATTGTTCCAAATAATCCAGAAGGTCGGAAGGCAATCACGAATACCATGGGTAAGAAAAGAATGACATAGGCCAAATCTGGGACTAAGGCAATCCCGAAGGTGTAGACAAAACCAATGATAAAGCTCGCAACAAAAGTACCTATAAGGCTCCCTACGCCCCCAAGAATTACTACAATCAGCGCCAGGGGTAGCATGTCGGCATCAAGTCCAGGGTAGGCGTTAAGCATTGGGCCACCAACCGTTCCACCAAGACCGGCAAGAAGTGCGCCCAAGCAAAAAACCACAGTAAAAAGCATAGACGCAGGAATGCCTACAGCTCTAGCCATTTGCATATCATCAACTCCGGCACGGATCATGGCACCGAGCCTAGTTCGTTCCATGAGTAAATAGAGGACTAAGGCGATGACACAAGAAATACCCACAACTACGAGTCGATAGGTTGGAAACATAAAGCCAAATAACTCCAGTGGATCGCGGAACATTTCTGGGGCGTTAATTGGAATTGGATCTCCACCCCAAATCATAAGGCAGGCATCGGCTGCAACGAAAGACAAGCCCAGAGTGGCTAACACTTGACCTTGGGAGTTTGTACCTAGGGCGCGCAGAATAAAGCGTTCGATGAGACCACCTAGAATTGCCACACCGATCATCGCCACAATCGTTGCTTCAAAAAGTCCGTAGCCTTCTCGAAGGACCGTTGCACCGATATAAGCACCTATCATAAACAGAGAGCCATGCGTTAAATTAGCAATACGCATGAGGCCAAAAATAAGGGCAAACCCAGAGGAAAGCATAAATAGCAGACCTCCGAGTGCTAGACTATTTAGGGTTTGAATGACCCAAAATTGCATACTTGTATTTCTAAAAAGGGTTAAGATTCAATATTTTTGGCGGGTGGATAGTCTCTGGAATAAACAGGATTGGCTAAGAAACCTTTTGGCTCGTAGGTCCAAAACTGACTCACGTTCGTATAAGTTTTCGTCACGGTATTTACTAGGCGACCATCTTTGCGCTCGACTTTTCGGATAAAGACATCGCCGACGATATTGCCATAACTATCAAAGGATACAGGCCCTCGAGCGGTTGGTAGATTTGTTTTACGTAGAGCGGCCATAAGTCCATCACGATTCGAGGCATTACCACCAACTACTTTTAATGCTGCGTCCAGAATAGCGGCGTTGACAAAGGTACTCGCTGCGTAAAAACCTGGGTCGTATTTGTTGGCCGCCCGAAATGCTGGAGAAAACTTGTTGTTAATTGGGTTGTTTAATTCAGCAGAATACCAGCAAGCCGTTTCAATGCCGAGTGCTTCATTGCCCATGTTTTTAAGAACTGCCTCATCGAGTGCTGTCATACCACCGACAATGGCCATTTTACCTTTTAGACCATACTCATTGAATTGGCGAATGAACCGAAAGCCATTTGAACCAGCAAAGCCCAAGAAGATGGCATCGACTTTAGGATTCAGTTGAGCCAAGAAGCTACCATAATCAGGAACTGTTAGTGGTGGAAAGAGTTTTTGGACAATTTTTCCGCCATTTTCCTCAAAGACACGCTGAAAGCCGGCAAGCATTTCGTGACCATAAGCAATATCGTCAGCAATCACGATCATCCGTTTGTATCCCTTAATTTTGGCACAGTAATCTGCCATTGGGTGAGCACATTGCGATGAAGTTGAGGTTGCTCGGACAAACCAAGGATTCGCTTTACGCTGAGTCATATCTTCGGCCGCTGCCACGGAAAGAGTTGGAATTCTTTGAGCCTTAATGTAGTCATCGACTGCTAGGGCTTCAAAGGCTGCGAGTGGGCCCATTAAGGCATGAATTTTATTGCGCTCATAGAGTTCAGAAATCTTTGTTTTAGTATTTGCGGGAACTCCACCGGTATCGGCGACGGTCAGTTCAACTTTTCGGCCGGCCATCATATTATTATTTTCAGCTAGCCACTGTTTTAGACCGATTTCCATATCGATTCCACCAGAAGCTAGGGGCCCTGTTTTTACAGTGAGAAGTCCTAGACGGATTGGCTCATTAGAACCTTGGGCGCGGATGATGCCTGGCGCAGCTAAGCTTAGACCTGCTGCAGCAGTACCTTGCAAAAATGAACGACGATCAAAACTCATATATAACTCCTTCAGGTCAAGGTCTACTCGTTAAAAAAATTTTATACAATTAAGTGATTAACTGATCAATACTAAATCTAGGATGATTTAGGTGACCTCATCATACTCGCGAATGCATAATCTTTTGAGAATAATGCAAACTGAAGAGTTAAAATATAAGGGTTAGTACTTAGTTATGGGTTTGAAGTAGCCTTTTGAGATTTGTAATTTTCGGCGCAATGCTGACAAAGATGAAATAATTAGCCAAATTTTTGTTCCACTATTGATTATTTGATCACTACTATTTATGATGTTTTGAATATTTCAAACGGCTTAAATTGAGATCATTTAAGATGTTTTAGGATATTTGTACTTATCCAAGCAAAAAATGTAACTAAATACGAGATATATTACTCATTAACTAGGGAGACAGGATGAAAATTGGCTTGATTGGAACAGGACGTATGGGCGGAGCAATCGTTCAACGACTTTTGGCCTGTGGCCATGAGGTAACTATTTGGAATCGCTCCATGGCCAAAACTGAGCCATTAGTTGAGCTAGGTGCAAAGACTGCTTCAAGTCCATCGGCGGTTGTTGCTGCCTGCGAAATCACGATTTCCATATTGACCGATGGTGCAGCTATAGACTCAGCTTATCGTGGAGCTGGCGGTGTCTTGGAGGCTGATTTGTCTGGGAAGTTATTGATTGAGATGAGTACGGTTCGACCATCCACTTCGATTGCCCTTGCCAAGGATGTCTTGGCCAAGGGTGGGGGAGTTATTGATTGTCCCGTTGGGGGTACGGTTGGGCCTGCGCGAGATGGTAAGCTACTTGGATTAGTTGGTGGCTCAGATGAAGACGTTGCTAAAGCCAAACCGATTCTTGATCAGTTGTGTCGACGCGTGGAGCATGTTGGTCCAAATGGCTCTGGCACAACGCTCAAACTGTCAGTGAACTTACCCTTATTAGTATTTTGGCAATCTTTTAGTGAAGCTTTATCCATTTCTTCGAAATTAGATATCTCACCAGAGCGCTTAATTGATATTTTATCGGACACATCTGGTGCGCCAAATATGTTGAAAGCCAGAGCACCTGCAATTGTGGCATCTTTAAAAGGCCAAGTATCTCCCAATGCTGCATTTACATTAGATAACATTCGTAAAGATTTACGCACGATGATCGAGGAGGCCAAATCAATGGGTTGGGATATTCCAGTCACGAGCGCTACATTAAAAGAATTTGATAAAACTTCTGCTGCTGGTCTGGGCGAAGCTGATGGTTTAGAGGTTCCTGCTTGGTTTATTAAGACGCATTCTAAGTAAATATTTTAAATCGTTTAAAGAGGTAAAAGTAACTATGACTAGTTCTACGGAGTTTGTACTGAATGGAAAAAACGCGGCTGTTCATGTCAGTGATCAGACCCCACTTTTATACGTTATTCGCAATGACTTGGATCATAAAGGGACACGTTTTGGTTGTGGAACTGGCAATTGTGGGGCTTGCACTGTGATTGTTGATGGACAGGCAATGCAGTCCTGTGACACGCCACTTTGGTCCGTTGCGCAAAAATCAGTCCTCACCCCAGAGGGTTTAGTTACAGATCCGATTGGAAAAATGGTGCAAGCAGCTTTTATTACTGAGCAAGCAGCCCAGTGTGGTTATTGTATTAACGGTATATTGATGTCCGTCACGGCATTACTTCATCAAAATGTTTCGCCATCTCGAGAAGATCTCAACGAATCTTTAAATCGACACTTATGTCGATGCGGGACACACATTCGGATATTGCGCGCCATTGATCGCGTCATAGAGCAACTAAAAGAGGGGGTATCGCAATGAATCAGGTCCAAATGAGTTTGCCAGCGAATATCGTATCGCATCCACTTCTTACACAGTGGTTTGGCCTTGATCATTTACCGCGACTAACCGTCTACACTGGAAAGGTTGAACTAGGGCAGGGAATCCAAACGGCGCTTAGGCAAATTGCGGCGCAGGAGTTAGGCCTTGATTTGACCCAAATACATTGGGTTGCAGGCAATACGGCGGTTGCTCCCAATGAGTGGTACACGGCTGGTAGTTTATCTATTGAAAATGGTGGGGCAGCCCTAAAATCTGCTTTGGGTTTTGCGCGTTGGTTATTTTTACAAGCAGCTGCAAAAAACTTAGGCGTTGCAGTAGGCTTAATTGAGATTCGACATGGAATTTTTTCGAGTTCAACAAGCCCATCAAATCGAACGGTATCTTATGCGGAGTTAGCGTCGCAGGTTAATTTAAACGTACCGATTCAGGGTTCAATAGAAATTGATCAATCTTTGCAGCAGGTCAAGATGCAAGTTGTTGGTCAAGACATTGCTCGTGATGATTTAATTGCCAAGTTAACCGGTGCGGCTTTTATCCATGATATGGTTTTACCAGAAATGCGCCATGCCAGGATGATTCGTAGTGGCCATGTTTTATCGACGATAGAGACGATAGATTTAGCCACCATGAAAGCCTTAGCGGGCGTCGAACAAGTAGTTCGAAGTGGGAATTTCTTAGCCTTAATAGGGCAAAATGAAGCTTTGTTAGTTGACGCCGCAGCTAAGGCACAAGACTTAGTAACCTGGAAGACCCCCCCATACGTTGGTGTGCAAACGGATACGGAGTCGATGCTATTGTCGTCTCCATCCGGTACGGAAGTGGTTTATGAGCATGGCAGTGCTCAACCAGTTACTAGGACAATACAGGCGCGATACACCAGACCATTTATTGCGCATGCCTCTATTGGGCCGGCCTGTGCTTTAGCACAAATCAAGGATGGTCAGATTACGGTTTGGTCCCATACGCAAGGGCCTCATTTGCTGCGAGATTCAATTGCGAAGGCCTTGCGTCAAGAGCCCCATACTGTGCAGGTAATTCATGCGCATGGCGCTGGTTGTTATGGACATAATAGTGCGGATGACGTTGGATTTGATGCGGCTTTTTTAGCGAAAGAAACTGGTTTTTCGATCCGTGTGCAGTGGGGGCGTGAAGAGGAGTTAGCAGCCAGTCCATTTGGTGCACCCAGTATGTCAGAAATCGAGGCGGGCTTAGATGAGGCTGGCCGAGTCGTACGATTTGCAACACATATTTGGTCCCCGACACATATCGCTAGACCAGGATCTGGTGGCGGGTTGAACTTATTTGGTGCGTATATGATTGATCCACCACATCCGGTGGATGTGACCAAAGATAATCCTTTGCCGCAGGGCGGGGGCTTACGTAATGCGATTTCTCTGTACGATTTTCCCCAGCAAATTTTGACTCACCACATGGTGCCTCAAGTGCCGCTGCGCACTTCGGCCTTAAGAAGTCTTGGTGCTTATTTAAATGTTTTTGCAATGGAATCCTTCATGGATGAATTAGCTCTTGATCTTGGTCAAGATCCAATTGCACTGCGCTTATCGTATTTAAAGGACCCACGCTCACGCAATTTGCTCACGGAAGTTGCCTTGATGGCTGATTGGTCAAGTCGGGATCAATTGCCCGAGGGAACCGGTCTAGGAGTGGCTTTTAGTCGTTATAAAAATGCTGGTGCCTATTGCGCTGTCATCGCTAAGATTCGTGTTGAAGAAAAGATTCATGTAGAAAACTTTTGGTGCACAACCGATGTTGGCAAAATTATTAACCCCGACGGCTTAGCTAATCAAATTGAAGGTGGCATTATTCAATCGATGAGTTGGACTTTAAAAGAGATGGTTACTTGGGATCAGCAAGGTGTATTATCAAAAACTTGGGATACCTATCCAATACTTATGTTTGATGAAGTGCCGGAGGTCGAAGTAAAGTTATTCGATCAAGTAGATCAGCCAAGTCTTGGCGGCGGTGAAGCCTCTGCGGGTCCAACCGGTGCGGCCATTGCCAATGCCTTGGCAAGTGCTCTAGGGATTCGGGCGCGGCATTTACCCTTATCTGCTGAGCGCTTGGCACAATTAATATCGAGCTAGGGGGGGCGTTGTCGGGTAACGGGGAATTTTTTAAGTAAAAATTTTTCCTGGATTGAAGATTCCCTGCGGGTCTAGGGTATCTTTAATGGCGCGCATCATTTGCATTTCAATGGGACTTTTGTATTGCCTGAGGGCCTGATTTTTTAATTGGCCAATACCATGTTCTGCGCTAATAGAGCCATTCATTGCATAAACTTGTTGATGAACTAATTCGTAAACGGATGCTTCTGCGTTAACAATATCCGCATCGTTGAAATTGACAGAACCACCGACGTTGTAATGAATATTTCCGTCTCCTAAATGACCAAAGCTCAGATTGACAATACCTGGAAATTTTTCTTGGAGGATTTGGTCAGTTTGTCTTATAAATTCTGGGATACGTGAGATAGGTATGGTGATATCCATTTTGATACTTTTACCGGCTTGGTTTTGGGCTAGGCTGATACTATCTCGCAGATGCCAAAAAGCTTTGCTTTGAGTAAGGTTATTTGCAATTGCTGCGTCTTGAATTATATTTTCAGAAAGCGCTTGACCTAAAATGTTTTCAAATTGTTGTTGACCGTGCTCTGCACTCTCGCTATCGGATAATTCAATCAAGCCAAACCATGGGGCTGTTTTACTGGGATTGCTAAAGGGGATGTGTTGGTTAGTAAAGGCTTGTTCAACCATTTGAAGAGTTTGATTAGACATGATTTCAAAGCCAGTGAGAGCAGGGCCAAAGCCCTTTTTTACTAATTTGAGTAACTGTAAAGCTTCTTCAATGGATGCAATCGCGACCATCGCGGTGCACTGTGCAGCAGGTAATGGGAATAATTGAATAGTCGCTTTAGTAATGATTCCTAGAGTGCCCTCACTGCCAATAAATAAGTCTCGGAGGGCGTAGCCAGTATTATCCTTACGCAGTCCCCTCAGACCATCCCAAACGGCGCCATTTGCACCGACAACCTCTAGGCCTAAAGTGAGAGAACGCATATTGCCATACCGGATGACCTGTGTACCACCTGCATTCGTTGCTAAATTACCGCCGATCGTGCAAGATCCTTCTGCTCCTAAAGAGAGCGGAAATAAGCGATTATTTTTAAAGGCATGTTCTTGGACATCCTGTAAAACACAACCAGCTCCTAGAGTGATCGTGTCATTATCCAGATCAGTTTCATCAATTTGATTCATGCGGGTCATCAGAAGAACGATGCCATCCCCAGATTGATTGGGGACTGCACCCCCCACCAGGCTCGTATTGCCACCTTGAGGAATAATTGGGACTTGGTGGCGATAGCACCACTTTACAATTGCAGCTACTTCTTGCGTGTTTTTGGGTCGAACTACCGCTTTTGCTTGCCCAGAAAACTTCCCGCGCCAATCCGTTAAAAATGGTTTGGCATCCGCATCGGTGAGAACGTGATTAGCGCCAACAATTTGCGCTAGGGTATTTTGCCATTCATGCATACGTACTTTCTTCTTGAGACGAGCTATCGGTTGGTTGAATTGAGTATATGTGAACTATTGTAAGGACCTATTTTATTGACAAATCCTGTACTGGCTGATTATTTAAGGAGAATGTTTTTACAGGCGTAGATCTTGACTGTGCAGACTAGTTTTACGGTGTTTACTGAAGCACTAACTGGAGGTTTAAATCAAGCGGATAGACAAACAAATACAGACAAACAAATACGCCTTGTCACTTGTAGGTGCGACAAGGCGTATTTTTGATGAACCGCAAGAGCAAACTATTTATCGCCTGTATCTGGTACGAGCTTGGCAGCTAAAATTCCAGCAACTGCACAAATTTCATCATTATCAGAAGTGTCACCGGTAATACCAACTGAACCGATAATTTTGCCTGCTTCGTCTCGAATCAAAACTCCCCCTGGAACAGGTACCATTTTGCCATCAGACATAGCGTTTAAAGCGGTAAAAAATGCTGGCATTTTTTCTTGACGGCGAAACAGTTCACGTCCCCCAAAGCCCATACCTAGGCAACCCCAGGCTTTACCCATCGCAATATTTTGGCGCAAGATACTACAATCATCCTCACGTAGCAGCGTTTTCATTTGCCCACCGGCATCAAGTACTACAACTGTTAGGGGATGGAACTTCTTTTCACGGCCAGTTTTAAGAGCTGTTTGAGCAATCACTATGGCTTGATCTAGGCTAACATTTGACATATGGATCCTTACTATTAATTAAAAATACTATTTTAAGTGACATGGTCTGCTGCGGAGTGGTATTTACCTTTCCAAAAAAACAAAGGAGCAGCATGTTCAGATGTATTGTAAGAGTAACTGAGAACTCGTCCGATAAAAATAAGGTGATCTCCGCCGTCGACTTCTCTTTCTTTGGCGCAAACAAAATGGCCCAGAGTGCCATCTAGAATAGGGATACCTTGGGGGCTGAGGTGGTGTGCAATGCCTTTAAACTTATCTTCGCTGGGTTTAGCGAAATGGTTGGATAGATCTTTTTGACTTTCTGCGAGGATATTGACTACGAAGACTGGTGCCTCCACAAAAGCTTGGTGGCTTGGTGCTGAGCGCACTTGGGACCAGAGAATGAGGGGTGGATCGAGTGATACGGAATTAAATGAGCTAACGGTGACCCCATACGGGCGAAATTCTTGATCAATGGTGGTGATGACGGTTACGCCCGTCCCAAAATTGCCAAGGGCATTACGGAAATCTCGACTATCAAACAATGGTGAAGCCTCTGGTGTATCTTTCGATTGATCAACGCTAGTCATATGGAACAATCCTCCCTTTAAAAACTATAGTAATCGTTTGATCATTAGATGTCAATACGATTATTAAGCCATAACTTTTGAGGAAAATTAAGCTTAATATACTGATAAATATAGTTAAAAAGTCTATAAATTCTATAATGAGGGTAAACCCCACCAATTATATTTGAATTAAATATGGTTTATATAAGGGCTTGTCAAAATAAAATTCGTGTATTAAAGTGATCGTGTGATCTATATTTCTAAATGTATTTAAACCATTTAAGGCTGACAGTAATGACAAGTACTTCGTTTGTATTAGAGGGCAGAATAGATGCCCCAGTTTTAGTAGTAGCCAATTCGTTGGGGGCCAATCATTTGATGTGGGAACCCCAGATGGCCGAGTGGAAACAACACTTTTTGGTCTTACGGTATAACTACCGTGGACATGGTGACACACCTGCAAACGGTGACGTTGCCTCTACCCAAGATTTAGCGCAGGATGCGATTGCTTTAGTAGACCATCTTGGAATTGCATCGTTCAGTTGGTTGGGTTTATCCCTTGGGGGGATGTTGGGTTTATACATGGCGGCGCATTATCCAAATCGGGTGAACTCTCTGGTTAGCGCTTGTTTTAGACCCCATCAAACGGATGAAACGAGGGCTCAATGGGCCACTCGTATTCAAACAGTCCGTGAAAAAGGCTTAGGAAGTATTGTTGATGGTACGGTAGATCGGTGGTTGACAGAAGGTTTTAGAAAATCCCATCCGCAAGTTGATCAAGCTTTGAGAAATATGGTTGGCGCCAATCATGCTGATGGCTATATGGCTTGTGGTAAAGCGGTAATGGATTATGATTCGAGGCCATATATTCATCAAGTTGTTTGTCCAGTCCTGTTAATGAGTGGTGCACACGACATGGGGGCACCGACTGCGGAGGTGGCCAACTTAAATCAAGTTTTAGTAAATAGCCGTCATGAAGTTTTGCCTGCAGCCCATATTGCTAACCAAGAATGTCCTGAAAAATTTCAAGAGTTATCTACAGAATTCGTGCTGCAGCACGGTAAATAAACCCCTTAGTTAAAACCGTTAGTGAGGAGATAAGATGTCGCAAAGTCCATTAAAAGTAGCGGTAATCGGTTATGGTTGGTGGGGTAAGATTATCACCGCAACCCTCGAGGCTAGCCCATTGTTAGATGTGATTTTAGTTGTTGAAAACGATGCAAAAGTCGTTCAGGCAGCTCAGGATAGTGGTTCAAAAATGACCTTTGCGGCGCATTTTGACGACGCGATTAAGCACCCCCAAGTTGAGGCTATTATTTTGTGTACGCCCCATCAGTTTCATGCAAGTCAGATTCAAACTGCGGCAAAGGCTGGGAAGCATGTCTTTTGTGAAAAGCCTTTGTGCTTAACTTATGCTGATGCCAAAGCTTCTATAGCTGCTTGCAACGCAGCTGGAGTGCAATTAGGCATTGGTCATGAGCGGCGCTTTGAGCCAGCAGTGATTGCTTTGCGTGAAGAAATTGCGAAGGGTACCATTGGTACGGTTTTACAAATTGAGGCGAACTTTTCTCAAGATAAATTTTTTGCTCTTCCGCCGGATAATTGGCGCCTCTCAAATCGTTTTGCGCCAGTTGGTCCTTTGACTGCAACGGGTATCCATTTAGTTGACTTAGCGGTGGCTATTTTAGGTCCATCAGAGGCGGTATGGGCAAGGTTGGCAACCCGTGGGAGCCAATTTGAAAACGGCGATACTCTCGGTATTATGATGGCTTTTCCTGGTGGTGCCAACGCCCTCATTAGTGCAATCTTAGCCACACCGTTTGACGGTCGTTTTTGCGTCTATGGCTCAAAAGGTTGGATTGAGATTCGGGACAATACGCATCCTGAAAATCCAACTGGTTGGAACGTTACTACGCAATTGCGAGATCAGGAGCGTCGGCAACATTTCATGCCCCCAGCCCCAGCCGTTCGCTCAAATTTAGAGGCCTTTGCGAGTGGTGTACGGGGAACAAAACCCTATCCTGTGACACATGCTGAGATGTTAGCTAATGTGGCAGCACTGGAGGCGATTATGATTTCTGCAGCCTCTGGCAAGTTAGAGCCGGTCACCATGATTCAACCTGCGTAATTGATTTGAAAAATCTTGTTCGGTGGTTGAATGATTTCTTTGTGCTATGGTCTTTAGAAGCATTAAAAAATAACGGATTGTAAAATTTCACATGTCAAATGAAACACCAAATCTGCCGGTTCGCAAGCGTTTAAAGCGCGAGGATCGTGACCGAGAAATTGCGGCGGCGGCTGTGGCATTTTTTGCTGAGGTTGGATTTGATGGCGACACACGGGAATTAGCTCGACGTTTGGGAGTAACACAATCCCTGATTTTTCGATACTTTCCGAATAAAGCCGCCCTTATTGAGAGAGTCTACCAAGAGGTGTATGTTGGCCGTTGGAATCCGTATTGGGAAACCATTATTGCGGATCGATCGGTGCCTTTGCAAGATCGCTTAGTCAGGCTGTACAAAGATTATTCGCGTGTCTCACTGACTTATGACTGGGTCCGTATTTTTATGTTTTCAGGATTAAAAGGCGAGGATATCAATACCAGATACTTACGCTTTCTAAAAAGTCGTATTTTAGAACCGATTGCGATTGAAGTTAGGGCAGAAATTGGATTACCTAGTGTGGATGAAATCCCTTTGCAAGATAGTGAAATTGAATTAGCTTGGGGGATCAATTCCAGAATTTTTTATTTAGGGCAGAGAAAGTGGATCTTTAATGTTCCCTTAGATCTAGATATTGACCTCATCATTGAACATACGATTACTACTTATTTAGCGGGAGCGAAGACGGTTGTGCCGCAATTAATTCAGATTCCAACAATAGTTGTTTCTTCTTAAGTTATTGAATTTAATAGATATTTAAATTTTTAAGGTGGCTGTTTAAGGAAAATATTGAGGTCGAAGGGCGAACTAACTATTTTTTGAATAATTAAATGATCAATTGATTACTTTGTACTATAATAAAAAAAACTTTGAATGTTGTATCTGTTGTAGGAATTTACTTTGACATGCAAATTGCTATTTTGAACCACTCACATTAACGGGACAATGATGAAACTAAGTACCTTTATGATGCCTATCCATCCGCCGGGCAGAAATGTTACAGAAACCTTTAAAGAGGATCGCGAGGCAGTTATTTTGGCTGATCAGCTTGGTTACAGCGAAGCCTATGTTGGTGAGCACGTTACAGACGCCGCTGAAACGGTTACTAACTCGATGATTTTTTTAGCTAGCTTGATTCATTCAACCAAACAAATCAAGCTAGGTACTGGGACAATTAATTTACCGAATGCGCACCCAGCAGCGATTGCCGCCCAGGCAGCGATGTTGGATCACATGCTAGAGGGACGCTTCATCATGGGGATTAGTCCTGGGGGGCTCATGTCCGATGCCGAAGTGTTTGGTAATTTAAAGAACGATCGTAATGCCATGTTTGTGGAGAGTATTAATACCATTTTAAAGATTTGGGAGTCCGAGCCGCCATACGATATCAATGGTGAGTATTGGAAAATTTCGGTTGCAAATACAATGATTCCTGAAATTGGGCAGGGGTATATTATGAAGCCCTATCAAAAGCCGCATCCATTAATTGTTGGAACTGCTGTTGCACCATTTTCGAAGGGCGTGACTGAGATGGCGCGGCGCGGATGGCAGCCTATTTCTGCTAACTTCTTAATGCCTGAATGGGTGAAGACGCATTGGCCAAAATACGTGGAAGGCCGTGAGGCAATAGGTGCTGTTGCTCACCCGGATGAATGGCGCGTTGCAAAAAGTATTTTTGTGGCGGATGATGAAAAAACTGCGCAACGATACGGTAAAGAGCCTGGCGGTCCCTACTATTTTTACTTTAGTCAACTGAGTAAAAAATTGGTGAATGGTGGTAGGGGTAATTTATTTAAAGTCGATCCAAACATGCCAGACTCAGCGATCACTCCTGAATATGTCACTAATCGGCTAGTTTTAGCTGGGACAGTGAATTCAGTGGTTGATCAGATACTCCATTTTAGAGAAGAGGTTGGAGATTTTGGTAATTTACTGTATGCCTGTCACGATTGGATGGATCCTGCACTTGCCAAGCGTTCAATGGAGTTGATGGCTACTGAGGTTATGCCAAGAGTGAACGCTGCGCTTGGTAAAGATGCGGCTGCGCACTGGAGTAAGCCATTAGAGAAAGTAGTCTAAGCGTAATAGCTCTTTTGGTTCAGGATACGTCGTTGGGCATGAACCCTGTTATAACTTGCTAAGCTTGGTAACAGGGTTTTTTCTTGGGGAACATTTTAAATCTGGTACTCAGGATTTTTGCTCAACATCAGCACCCAATATGAAGCGTAACAGTCTGTTATTACTAGTTTGCATGTAATATTTTTGCCATTCTGGGCGTTGATACGCGGTTTGATGACGCCCTTTAGAAATATCATCCCGTGAGCCTTTGGCGCACTATGCTGTATTCACATCCCATGGTATAAAGAAACCTGAATTCACAAGGGAGGTCAATAATTCATGTGTCGATGGATGGCTTATGCAGGTCAAAGTATTTATCTAGAGAATTTACTTTTTCAGCAAAAAAATTCTTTAATTTCTCAAAGTTTAAAAGCGACTAAATCTGCCTTTGTCACCAATGGGGATGGTTTTGGAGTTGCTTGGTATGGTAAACGCGACAAGCCGGGTTTATTTAAAGATGTCTTACCCGCATGGAATGATGAGAATCTTCGAGAAATTAGTAAGCATATAGAGAGTAGTTTATTCTTTGCCCATGTTCGCGCTGCGACTGGCACCAGTGTGTCGCGCATGAATTGCCACCCATATACTTATCAGAATTGGTCTTTTATGCACAATGGGCATATTGCTAATTGGGATATCCATCGCCGAGAAATTGAGTCATTAATCTCTAATGATTTATATGCCTATCGTTATGGCACAACAGATAGTGAGGCACTTTTTTTATTAGCTCTAACAATGGGTTTGATGACTGATCCGGTACAGGCAATGCGCGATACGATTCATTGCATTATGCGCATTATTGGTAAAAGTCCAGAAGGAGATCAGACGCGAATCTCTGCCGCATTGAGTGATGGCCAATCGATTTGGGCGTATCGCTATTCGAGTGATCACCAGTCCCCGAGTCTTTTTTACGGCTCGCCGGATATTCATGCGACTAGTGGGTATGACAAAAACATGATTAACACTATTGCCTCTGAGCCTTTTGATGATGATGAGGCGCATTGGACTGCTGTTGATGAGTCGAAGGTTTTATATTGGAGCCAAGGTCAGGTGCAGTTGTTTCATTTAGTTGATGATTGAGGATGATTGGTAATTCATGAGTGTCGTCGTTTAATGAAGAAAATTTTAGCTGTCGCACCCATGATGGATTGGACCGATCGCCATTGTCGAGCATTTCACCGGATGCTATCAAAGAATGCTCTGTTATATACCGAGATGGTGCATGCAGGAGCTATCCTGTTTGGTGATCAGGCCAAGCACTTAGATTTTGATTTGATTGAAAAGCCTCTTGTTTTGCAATTGGGTGGTTCTGAGCCACTTGATTTAGCTCAAGCAGCGAAGATTGGTCAGCGTTGGGGCTACAGTCAAATCGATATCAATTGTGGTTGTCCATCTGAACGAGTCCAAAGGGGCTCTTTTGGGGCTTGTTTGATGGCCGATCCCAAGTTAGTCTCGAGTTGCGTACGGGCTATTTTAGAGGCAGTTGATTTACCCGTTTCTGTGAAACACCGCTTGGGGCTGGATGCCATGAATCCTGCCCAGTCCCAGAACGATTATCAGTATGTTTTAGATTTTATGTTAGGAATATGTGACGCGGGTGCGACCCAATTAAGTGTGCATGCTCGTAATGCGGTCTTAAAAGGTTTATCTCCCAAAGAAAATCGAACGATTCCACCCCTGCGGTATGAGATTGCCAAGCAACTGCGCGTAGATGTGAAGAAATATTATCCCCACGTGCAGGTTTTATTGAACGGAGGACTTAGCGGTAATTCAGAGATATTTGCGCATTGGAATGATTTTGATGGCTTTATGATTGGGAGAGCCGCCTATCACACACCAGCTATTTTATTAGCATGGGACCGCATGATGGAGACGAATGGTCAAGATTATGGTTACTTTTTAAATGAGCAAACCTGGCGACGGGTGCAAGAACAGTTCGTGGAGTATACGCAAAACTGGCTATTAGCTTGTCAAGAAAGTGGTCGACCAGAGCGGTTTCAGCTAGCCGGTATAACCCGACATATTTTGGGCTTTGCGCATGGTCTTGGTGGATCCCGCTTATGGCGTCAGCAGTTATCAGACCATCGATTACTTCATCGCGTTAAAACTGTTGAGCAGGTTAGGCAGTTTTTTGAAATGGCAGCTGCGCATCTCCGAATATTTTCTGATCAGTCCGATTCTTACATATCGTACCAGCAGATGGATTAGGGTTTTGGTGAATTTGTATTTTAGGTGTGCTGTGTTATCTTAAGATTTATTCAATCAAATTGGTCGGTAAGTAATCAAAATAATCAGGGAAGAGGATGTTATTAAATAGAATAAAATTCACAATGATATTGAGCGCTGTATTGAGCGCTATTTTTTTTCTTGGATCTGCAGTGCATGCCCAACCTGCACCATATCCCAACAAGCCAGTCAAAATTGTCGTTCCATTAGGAGCCGGCGGCGGTACGGATATTGCTGCGCGTCTTTTAGCTGCTGCGTTAACTGAGACTTTAGGGCAGAGTTTTTATATTGAAAATAAGACAGGTGCGGCAGGTAACATCGGCATGACCTATGTTGCTCAGTCTGCGGCTGATGGATACACTTTACTAATGGGAAATGTATCAACGAATGCAATCAATGAGACAATTTTTGCCAAGCAATTAAAAATTATTCCTTCGGAAGATTTGGTGCCGATTAGTATGGTTGCATCGATTCCAAACCTATTAGTGTCTGGCCCTAATTTTCCACCGAATGATTTAAAAGAATTGATTGCCTATACGAAACAGCGACCTGGACAATTGAATTTTTCTTCTCCCCTCGGTGGTTATTCGCATTTGGACATGCTGGATTTTAACCGCCAGGCTGGTATGTCGATGGTTAATATTCCATCGAAGGGTGCTGGATCCTCGCAGACTGCAATTATTAGTGGCGAGATCCACTTTTCGATATTAAATGCTGCGACTGTGACAGAGCATGTAAAGAGTGGTCGAATGAAAGCTTACGCAACAACTTCAGCGAATCGTCTGGCGGCGTTTCCAAATCTTCCTACTTTAGTAGAAAGCGGTTATCCAGGTATTGGAAGTGATAATTGGAATGCCATCTTTGCCCCTGTTAAGACTCCGAGACCGGTTATTGATATATTGTTTGCGGCAATTATCAAATCGATCCAGCAACCCAAAGTAAAAGAGTCATTTACCAAAGCCAATTTACCAGCAGTAACGAGTAAGTCTCCTGAAGAGGCGTTAAACTTTGTTAAGACGGATAGTTTGCGATGGAAGCGCATTATTAAAGAGAATAATATTAGTTTTGAATAGCGCTTGTGGATGGACAAATAGTCTTTTGACCAAACGAATCACCCAATGAATGACCCAACCAATGACCCAACTAAGCCTGCATTTTTATTTTAGGACGTTTTTATGTTTAAAGCCCTAACCCTAAAAAAAGACCCTGAGTTTTCAGCGCAAATTGAGATTTTAGATCAGTCGCAATTGGCAAAGACAGATACTTTAGTATCGGTTGAGTATTCGACGCTAAACTATAAAGATGGCTTAGCTATCACCAACAGTGGTCCGGTAGTCAGAAAATGGCCAATGGTTGCTGGTATCGATGGTGCTGGGGTTGTTCTTGAGTCAGCCAGTCCAGATTGGCAAGTAGGCGATTTGGTAATACATAACGGGTGGGGGTATGGTGAAACGCAGTGGGGGTGTCTATCGCAGCTTGCTGCGTGTGAAGCAAACCGTTTAGTGCGGTTGCCCAGCCAGTTGACCACTCGGCAAGCGATGGGGATTGGCACTGCTGGATATACCGCCATGTTAAGTGTTTTAGCTCTGGAAGAGCAGGGGTTAAAGCCTGGCAATGGCGAGGTAGTTGTGACTGGCGCAACGGGCGGAGTTGGGAGCATTGCTATTGCATTACTCAGTCGTTTAGGTCATGAAGTTGTGGCGGTGAGCGCCAAGACAAGTTCTTTTGATTATTTAAAGTCTTTAGGGGCGAGTCATGTCATGGATCGCCGGGAATTATCTCTGGCAGGTAAACCGTTACAAAAAGAAAGATGGGCGGGTGCAATCGATACGGTTGGATCTTTCACTTTAGCGAATATTTGTGCCCAGATGCAATATCGAAGTACTGTTGCAGTATGTGGGTTGGCACAGGGTGCTGATTTACCTTTGACGGTCATGCCATTTATTCTTCGTGGAGTACGGTTGATTGGGATTGACTCTGTGATGGCTCCAATCGCCCGGCGTCAACTTGCTTGGGCGCGTTTAGCGCAAGATCTAGACTGTAGTAAATTAGAGCAGATGATCGAAGATATTCAGCTTGAAGAGGCGATTGAGCGCTCCAAGGCATTCATGGCTGGGGAAGTAGTTGGTCGGATAGTTGTTCATTTACGGTAATGATTGGGTATTTTTCGTATGTAGAATCAATATGGTGATACCAGGGTTACCCATCATCTCAGGCTTGAGAACAGTTTTAATAGCTGGGTATTGTTTAATTAAAAATTGGTAGGTGGTCTGGCTAGCTTTGAGATGTTCTCCAAAATAATAAGCGCTAATTATTTGATGCCAACGCCCATGTTGCATCGCTTCTCGAAACGCTTTTTTTATTCTACCTTCGCCTTGTGATCCTTGACCATGAATGACTTGCAACATGCGAATGCTTGAGCCTGTGAGCTGTTCGAGTTGGTTTTCAAAGCGTTGCATAGCCTCTTCGACGCGCGGTAAGCCACTCTCTAAATTGATAGTGAAGAAGTCCCAATGGTTTTTTTGTTCATGAAGGACGTCTTTTTCACCACAAAATGGGCAGATTTTCTCTAATAATTGACGAGGATTACCGCACATAGCGCAGATTAAAAAAGTATTTTTCATGACATAGGATGACAATCGAAGATAGAGGTATTATGCTAATACGCATTGTAAGAACATTTTATTGAAGGAGCCTATTTTGCGAATGAATCGATTAAGTCTAATTTGCATCGGTATTATTTTTTTGCAAGCTTGCGCTAATTCAGGGTCTGGGTTTTCACCCATTGTGGATAAAAAAGGTTTAGATGAGATGGCCTATCAGCGTGATTTATTAGAATGTCAGGATCTCTCTCAAGAAACTGGTGCGACCGGTAAGACGGCTGCCACACAAGCTGCAGGTGGCGCTGCTGTTGGGGCTTTATTAGGGCTTGTGGGTGGCGGTAACAAGACGGGTATTGCCCAAACTGCAGGGATTGGCGGCGTAATTGGTGGAGCCTCTGGTGCATATAGTGGAACCAAAGAGAAAGAAATGGTTATTCGGCGCTGCTTGAATGGGCGGGGATATCGAGTACTTAACTAGAGTCCTTCATGAAACCTACGTGCTTAGTGTTGAGTTTTTCTAAGCATTTATTCCTGTTTGGATGCTTTGGGATTCTTACTGGGTGTTTTATTGCTCCGGTTGCCACGACGGTCAGTTATTTGACTAGTATTTCTCTGGTTCAAAGCACTGCAATTACCGGTGTCTCCTATGTAGCCACTGGCAAAGGGGTTTCTGATCATGTGATTTCGGGGATTACCGGCCAGGATTGTCAAGTTCTAAATGTGATTAATGACAAATCGATTTGTCAAGCTTATCCAACTGATCAACCCCAGATGAAGAATGGAAGTGCTAGTGAGGCCAGTCCAATCGCTAGTCAGGAGGTTCAGAAATTAGACTCGATTGCAGAACTTATTGAGAGGCAAATTTCGATTCATACAAATCCAGATAGCGATTATAAATAGCCTTATTTAGAGGTGGGGTTTAAGCCAACCAAGTCCTGCAGTAGTGTTATTTTTGGGAAAATACTCGCAACCGATTAGTCCTTGGTAATTGAGGGCGTCAATTACTGAAAAAAGGTGTTGATAATTGACTTCTCCGGTATCGGGCTCGTGTCGATCTGGCACTCCTGCAATTTGAATATGGCCAATATGTTGAATAAATTGGTACAGTTTTTTTTCCAAGTCACCTTCCATAATTTGTGCATGGAATAAATCCATCATGAGTTTCACATTAGGGATTGCCAGTTCAGTAATAATTTGTACTGCATCTTTTTGGTAATTTAAAAAGTATCCTGGAGCATTGCGCGTATTTATCGGCTCAATGACAATATCAATTCCAAGAGATTGAGCGGCATTTGCTGCTTGCCGAATTCGTTGGAGGTAGATCTTTCTTGCCGATAATTGATCTGCGCCACTAGGAAGAATACCGGCCATTAAATGCAGCCGAGATACTTGGAGAGCTTTTGCATAGGTTAGGGCATTTTCTAGATTCTGGGTAAAGTCCGCTTGGCGATTTTCAAAGATCGAGAGTCCTTTTTCACCTTTTGATTCATCACCAGGAGATATATTAAAAAGATGCTGACGCAGCTTATATTGGTTGAGTCGCTGCTTAATGTCAGCCGCTTTATAGCTGTAGGGGTATAAGAACTCGATCCATTGAAAGCCGTCTTGGGCGGCTAATTGAAAGCGGTCTAAGAATTCTACTTCTTGGTACATAAAAGAAAGATTGGCGGCAAATGTGGGCATATTTTAGGACGGAGTTGTTGATTGAACCAATTGGGAAAGAAGATTGATCTGTTTATCATACCCCTCCTTGGATACCTTAATCAATTTCAACCATGATGGATGGCTTCTTCTTGCGGGGGGGTGATAAAGTAGTAGATCATGAATTTTTCTAAATAGGTATGGTTTTTTTCAAGGTATGACTTGTAAAAACATGTCAAAATAGTAGTTTTGATAGGCTTTTAAATTGTGTCGAGTCCTTTTATTTACTCTAGTGACTTTCTTGAAGTCAGACTTGGGATTACAGTCAGAATGATATGGTGAGAAAATTAGAATTCGTACCAAGTATCGATGGGGCGGCTTTTCTTCGAAAAAGGCAAGACCTTGGTCTTTCTCGTGAGGAATTGGCTCATAAGCTCTGTATAACCGCAAAGCATATTTTACAAATCGAAGAGGGTGGGGATAGTGTTTTTTATTCACAACTGCTCAAGGTACAAACTGCTCGAAAACTAGCTGCTCTGATTGATTTATCCAATGAAGAGGCATTTGTAGAGGTGGTCGATTTTTCTGTCAAGTCCGCGCCGATTCAAAAAGCCAAGCCACTCGAACAAAAGCCGATTTTGTCAAGCGGCTTCATCCAAAATACGATGTTAGGACTGAGTAGTTCGATTATTTTGATCACTCTTTTAATCGCTATTTTGTATTGGTATACCCGTGAGCCTCTGAAGACGCTTTATCAAGAAACGTATTTGACTCCTGTACAAAACATACCCGAAGTCCCGCCCGAAAAAGAAAGTACTGTTGTACAAGTCCCTGAAGAGCCACCCTTGCCTGATCCATGCTTCATGCCGGCAGAGCTGCTCGTGAAGACACCTGCATTTTCTGCCCCTAACGCGAGTTTTAAGGGCAATGTGCTCGCTTTGGCCAGTAAAACTCTTCAGTCAGTTTGTGTAGTAGATGCAAAAGGTATACAACAATTGATTGAAGTTAAACCTGGCCAAAATAATATCGTGTATGGGTCATCTCCATTTACATTAATTGCGCAAGACTTATCCTTAATCAGTGCCTACTTTCAGGGCTGGCGTGTTTTACCAATTCAAGTAGGTCAGCGGGTTATTATTTTAAAAGAAGTACCCCTAAGCCCTAAACCATTGTCTACTGTATCACCCAACCCGAACCCCGAGTCGAATGATCAGCGTGTGATCGAAAACAATTCAAAGCCCCTGACTGGGAACGATGGTAGTCTTCCTAAAAGAGATTCCGAATAATAAAAAAGAACTCAAAAAAAAGAACTCAAAAATTGCCAGACTTATCCAGCATAGTACAAGTAAAAAATAGTTCCTCACTGGGAAGATGATTGCACGGCCCTTCTTCATTTAAAAAATCATCTCATGGAACTGTTCAGTGGTGGGAGTTAAAATTTTAAAGAATCATCAGTTTATATCCGTTCTTATAATATTTTTGAGGAGTATTTGTTTTATATGATTAATAAAGTCACAGATAGTTTAGCGCAGGCCTTTTCTGGCATCCAAGATGGCTCAGTAGTAATGATCGGTGGTTTTGGTGGCTCTGGTATTCCGCATGAATTGATCGAAGGCTTAGTCGCTCAAAATGCCAAAGACTTGGTCATTATTACAAATAATGCTGGTAGCGGCGAAACGGGGATTGCTGCGCTTCTAAAATCGCGTCGCGTTAGGAAAATTATTTGTTCTTACCCAAGGATGGCAAATTCGCATATTTTTGAAACTTTATACCGCTCTAAAGAGATTGAACTTGAATTAACACCGCAAGGAAATTTAGCTGAACGAATTCGTGCGCAAGGCGCGGGTATCGGTGGTTTTTTTACTGAAACTGCGTTTGGGACTCTCTTGGCACAGGGTAAAGAGACGCGTTTAATCAACGGCAAGAACTACGTTTTTGAGTCTCCCTTAGAGGCTGATTTTGCTCTCATTAAGGGCTATAAAGGAGATCGTTGGGGTAACTTAGTCTACCGTAAAGCATCCAGAAACTTTGGGCCTATTATGGCGATGGCCGCGAAAACAACCATTGCCCAAGTCCAAGAAGTGGTTGAGCTTGGAGTCTTAGACCCGGAGCAAATTATTACGCCGGGTATTTTTGTACAACATGTTATCCATGTCGGAGAACCAATATGAATCAACCATCTGGAGTCGGACTTACTTTAAAGCCCATTTCTCGTAATGAAATGGCCCAAAAGATTGCCTCTTATATTGTTGAGGGAACCTATGTCAATTTAGGTATTGGTATGCCAACCTTGGTGGCTAATTATCTTCCACCTGATAAAGAAATCTTTTTGCATTCTGAGAATGGTATTTTGGGGATGGGGCCGGCGCCACAGGATGCAGATATTGACTGGGATTTAATTAATGCTGGTAAACAACCGGTAACTTTGTTAACCGGTGGCAGCTATTTTCATCAGGCTGACTCTTTTGCAATGATGCGAGGCGGCCATATTGACATTTCCGTATTGGGTGGTTTTCAGGTATCGCAAACTGGCGATTTAGCTAATTGGCATACCGGGGAAGTGGACGCTGTTCCAGCCGTTGGTGGTGCGATGGATTTAGCCGTGGGAGCCAAAAAGACGTATGTCATGATGGAGCATTTAACCAAGGATGGTAAAAGTAAGCTTGTCGCTCAATGTACCTATCCATTAACAGGGATTGGATGCGTTTCAATGGTCTTTACTGACCTCGGTATTTTTGAAATCTTACCAGAAGGGTTTTTTGTGGTTGAGCTTTTTAACGAGATGTCTTTAGCACAAGTCCAAGCAGTTACACCGGTTGTTCTGCATACCTATCCTTAACTTAGAAGAGAAATAAATGAATAAACCAGTTGCTTATATTTGTGATGCGATTCGAACTCCTATTGGTCGCTACGGCGGGGTCTTGTCTGCAATACGTACAGATGACTTAGGTGCGATACCGATTAAATCATTAATGGAGCGTCATCCACAGGTGCAGTGGGATCAAGTGGATGAGGTGGTATATGGCAATGCTAATCAAGCCGGGGAAGACAACCGCAATGTTGCTCGGATGAGTAGTCTTTTAGCCGGTTTGCCCATGGCTGTGCCTGGTGCCACGATTAATCGTTTATGTGGCTCAGGTATGGACGCTGTTGGTGTGATTGCTAGAGCAATTGCGTCCGGTCAAATTCATTTAGGAATTGCCGGTGGCGTGGAGAGTATGAGCCGGGCACCTTTTGTAATGCCGAAAGCTGAAAGTGCATTTTCTAGGTCGAACACGGTTTTTGATACAACGATCGGTTGGCGTTTTATTAATCCATTGATGCGCCAGTTATATGGCGTTGATTCCATGCCGGAGACTGCACAAAACGTTGCTGATGATTGGCAAATTTCTAGGGACGATCAAGACAAATTTGCCTTGCGAAGTCAGCAAAAAGCACTTGTAGCACAGGCTAATGGCCGACTTGCCCAAGAAATTACTCCAGTAAGTATTCCGAATAAAAAGGGTGAGCCAACAAGCGTTCTAATGGATGAGCATCCGCGTGTAACAACTTTAGAAAGTCTACAAAAGCTCAAGCCGATTGTTCGTCCTGATGGGAGTGTTACAGCCGGTAATGCCTCAGGAGTTAACGATGGAGCCTGTGCCCTGTTAATTGCCTCGCAGGAGGCGCTTGCAATGCACCAGTTAAAGCCACGTGCCAAGATATTAGGTTTGGCTACTGCCGGTGTAGCACCGCGTGTTATGGGGATTGGACCAGCCCCAGCCAGTAAAAAATTACTAGCGCATTTGAATTTGGATATTACACAAATGGCTGTGATTGAACTCAATGAGGCTTTTGCAGCCCAAGGTTTAGCCACTTTGAGAGAGCTTGGTGTAGCTGACGACGATCCTCGGGTCAATCCAAATGGCGGAGCAATTGCACTGGGTCATCCTTTAGGAATGAGCGGCGCTCGGTTAGTAACCACGGCTTTATATGAATTAGAGCAGTTGCAGGCCCGCTACGCCCTTTGTACGATGTGTATTGGGGTTGGTCAAGGAATTGCGATAATTATTGAGCGGGTAGAGTAATTCTGAAGTTACTTTACGGCTTGGAATCTTTTTTATGGGCTTGATCTAGCTTTTTTAGAAAGGCCATTTTTTCTTTAATTTGGATTTCTAACCCCCGATCTGATGGTTGATACCAGCCAGGTTCTGGCATCTGCAGAGGGAGGTAGGATTCTGCGGCAGCGTAGCCGTGCGGTTCATCGTGAGCATACCGATATGTTGCGCCATAATCCAAGTTCTTCATGAGTTGCGTGGGTGCATTTCGA
The DNA here is from genome assembly GCA_009927445.1 of Betaproteobacteria bacterium. Classification (GTDB taxonomy): domain Bacteria; phylum Pseudomonadota; class Gammaproteobacteria; order Burkholderiales; family Burkholderiaceae; genus Polynucleobacter. The sequence goes on along the minus strand of RFMZ01000207.1, from coordinate 65,316 downwards.
AGATGTAATGGCACCTCTTGAGACTGATCTTTTGCAACGAAATTTTTAGCCTGTTGATACGCTTGGTAAGCAGCGTTACTTTTAGCTGCCAGAGCAAGATAGATCACAGCCTCGCCTAGCGCTAGTTCGCCCTCAGGTGACCCAAGTCGTTCAAAGGTAGCGGTTGCGTCAAGCGCAATTTGGATTGCTCTAGGATCAGCCAAGCCAATATCCTCCCAAGCCATACGTACGATTCTTCTAGCTAGATATAGGGGATCTACACCCCCGTCAAGCATCCGGCAAAGCCAGTAAAGAGCGGCATCAGGATGTGAGCCACGCACTGCTTTATGAAGGGCGGATATTTGATCATAGAATTGTTCCCCACCCTTATCAAATCGTCGTCGGTATTGCGCTAAAATATTCTGCACAAAGCCTGCATCGATCGTAGTTTTTTCCTCAAAAAAACTGGCTTGAATAACTTGCTCAGTCGCATTTAGGAATCTTCTTGCATCGCCATCCGCGTAATGAATGAGGATTTCTTGGGCATTTGCATCAAGCACAAATGGTTGAGTAATGATCTGCTCAACCCGTTTCAGTAATTGATACATATCTTGAGGTTCTAGGGTTTTAAGAACATAGGTTTGGGCTCGAGATAATAGTGCGGAATTCACTTCAAAAGAGGGATTTTCTGTCGTCGCACCTATAAAAGTAAGCAGTCCAGACTCTACAAACGGAAGAAGTGCATCTTGTTGGCTTTTATTAAAGCGATGAATTTCATCGACAAAGAGTAAACTGCGTTTACCATGGTGAGTGAGGGCATTTTGAGCCTGATCGACAGCTTGTCGAATATCTTTTACACCAGCGAGTACAGCTGATAGTGCGATCAAGTCACCTTCAACTTCATGGGCTATTAATCTGGCTAATGTGGTTTTACCAACTCCCGGTGGACCCCATAAAATCATCGAGTGCGCTTGCTTCGAGTTGAGTACATGCGCTAGGGGTTTGCCTGCTCCTAGGAGGTGGGTTTGTCCAACCACATGGCTTAAGCGCTGAGGCCTCATTGCTTCTGCAAGGGGAATTTGAGGCCACTTTAAAGGGGTTGAATGAGCGGTCATTAGTCTTCTTATTTTTTAGGGCTTAACTAGAATGACTTGCGAAAAAAAAGAAATAAAAAAATCTACGATAATATGCGTATGAACACATTATCTAATCATACTAGTATCAATAACCAAGCTGGTTTTATTTTAACGATTACGTGCCCCGATCGGCCTGGCATTGTCCATGCAGTTAGTCAATTTTTATTCGAAAAAGGGGCGAATATTCTAGACTCTGCGCAATATAGTGACACTGTTACTGGCCGTTTTTTTATGCGGATTCATTTCGTGGTTGATCCTGCTACTGTGTCACAAGACCAGCTTCAAAATAGTTTTGATCTGATTGGGCGTCGCTTTCAAATGTTATGGAATTTTTATGATGCCTTAAAAAAACCAAGAGTTTTAGTGATGGTTTCAAGTTACGGTCACTGTTTAAATGATTTACTATTTCGGACCAAGAGTGATTTGTTACCGATTGAGATTGCGGGAATTGTATCCAATCATCATGATTATTTACAATTAGCCAAGAGTTATGATATTCCCTTTCATTTTTTGGACATCAAGTCTTCCACAGACGCAAAAAAGGCTCAGCAAGAAGAGATTTTACTGAGTTTAATTGAGCAAGAAAAAATTGATTTCATTGTATTGGCACGCTACATGCAAATTCTTTCTGACAAGGTATGTCAGCAATTAGCTGGCCGGGTAATTAATATTCATCACTCTTTTTTGCCGAGCTTTAAAGGCGCTAAGCCATATTTCCAAGCACATCAGCGTGGTGTGAAGTTAATTGGCGCAACCGCGCATTATGTGACGACCGATTTAGATGAGGGGCCAATTATTGAACAGGAAGTCCTGCGCGTCAATCATGCGATGAGTCCTGACCAATTAGCGGCTGCTGGTCGGGATGCCGAATGCTTAGCCTTATCAAAAGCAGTTCGGTGGCATGCTGAACAACGTATTTTTGTGAACGGTAAGAGTACGGTAATCTTTCAGTAGCATGCGTAGTTCGAACCGAGAGATCGTTGCGAAGTAACAGGAACATTTAGACTAGCTTAAAGATATTGCTTGAGTTCCAACTTTGCAATTGCCGCGTGGTGGACTTCATCTGGGCCGTCGGCGATGCGAAGAATCCGTTGCCAAGCGAATTGATATGCCAATTCAAAATCTTGACTGACTCCAGCACCGCCATGTGCCTGAATAGCCCAATCAATAATTTTGAGGGCCATATTAGGTGCCACAACTTTAATCATTGATATTTCTTTACGAGCGACTTTATTCCCATCGGTATCCATGGTTGCAGCGGCTTTGAGAGTAAGAAGTCTAGCTTGATCAATCAGACATCTTGACTCAGCGATACGCTCTAGCCAGACGCCTTGCTCTGCCAGTGGTTTACCAAAAGCAACGCGATTTTGAAGACGTTTACACATAGACTCTAGGGCGCGTTCAGCAGCTCCTATCGAGCGCATGCAGTGGTGAATCCTGCCTGGGCCGAGTCGGCCTTGCGCAATCTCAAAGCCACGACCTTCGCCTAAAAGAAGATTAGAGCATGGGACACGTACATCTTTTAAAGTGATTTCCATATGTCCATGCGGGGCGTCATCATAACCAAAAATTGTCAAGGGACGGTGCACAGTAATACCTGGTGCATTGGCAGGCACCAGGACCATCGATTGCTGTTGATGTTTTGGGGCGTCTGGATTAGTTTTTCCCATAAGAATATAAACGGCGCAGCGCGGATCTCCAGCGCCTGAGGACCACCATTTATGGCCATTGATCACGTATTCTTCCCCATCTCTGGCAATTTTGCATTGAATATTGGTAGCGTCACTGGAAGCTACCTCAGGCTCTGTCATTAAAAATGTTGAACGAATTGCTCCAGCGAGTAACGGTTCTAGCCACTGTTTTTTTTGTTCTTCCGAACCGTATCGCTCAATGGTTTCCATATTACCTGTATCTGGTGCATTGCAATTGAAAACTTCCGGAGCAATATGCGAGCGTCCCATCATTTCGCAAAGAGGGGCATACTCGAGGTTGCTAAGTCCTTGCGGCGCTCTGGTGGATTTTGGCAGGAACAAGTTCCACAATCCTGCTACTTGGGCTTTTGGTTTAAGATTTGCGATGCTTTGGGTAGGTATCCAAGGGTTACCTTTTTGACGATTCTGGGCAACTTCTTCGTAAAACCGGTGCTCATTGGGATAAATATGTTCATCCATAAAATTTGATAAGCGGGCACGTAGCTCGATTACTTTGGGTGAATAGGTAAAATCCACAAGAACTCCTTTGGTATGATTCTTCATTGTAAACTGATCTAGAAACTAAATGATGGCAAATAAATTCTTTAGAATTGATAAATCTTGGTATAACTGTAAATCATCTTTATAAGGGGTGATCATTAAACTATGTTAATTGTCTTATCTCCTGCTAAAACGCTAGATTTTGAATCGCCTGCGCCACCAATTGCGTTTACGCAACCGAATTTTATTTCCGAATCTGCTAGTTTGATTGCGGAATTACGCAAGCGCTCACCGGTTGAGATTGCTCAGATGATGTCCTTGTCAGACAAGCTGGTTGCTTTGAATATGACACGCTATGAAGCTTGGTCTAAAAAATTTACTTTAAAAAACAGTAAGCATGCCTTGTTGGCTTTTAATGGAGATGTCTATGAGGGTTTAGATGCCAGTTCATTGCAAGTGCAGGATTTGGAGTATGCTCAGCAACACCTCCGGATTTTATCCGGTTTATATGGAATTTTGCGTCCCCTCGATTTAATGCAAGCTTACCGGTTAGAAATGGGGACCTCTTTAATAACTCCGAGGGGCAAGGATTTATATGCTTTTTGGGGAGATCAAATTACTTTGCAAATTGGGCGAGAGTTAGCTACCCATAAAAATCCGGTTTTATTAAATTTAGCCTCTGATGAATATTTCAAGGTGATATCCCCAAAGGTGCTCTCTCAGCCAATTGTCTCCCCGGTATTTCAGGATGAAAAAGATGGCAAGATGAAAATTATTTCTTTTTATGCCAAAAGAGCTCGCGGCTTAATGACGCGTTTTGTGCTTGAAAATCAGATTGATAACCCAAGCGAATTAAAGGCATTCCGAGCAGAGAGTTACCGATATAACGCTCAAGTGTCAACGCTTGAGCGGCCAGTTTTTCAGCGCAAACACTAGTTTAACTTTTAATATTTTTTCTTATGGCAAAAACGCGAATCCATCATCATCTCAGAAACTCTCAAGAGGTAGAGAAACTCGTTGCGGACGTTTTATCTCTCTCCGCCTCGGGGAGTCAGTTGGAAGATTTCTTTTGGGAGAAAAAATTAACTGAGCGTTTGGATCGTCTTCTGAATAGTCAACATCAAGCAGTCTTAGACTTGGCTTTAGATTTAACATTTAAGAGTCAGACTGACGCATTTGAAATATTAGCGGATGCTATAGAGACGAGCTCTGAGTCAATTATTTATCAACACCAAGATGAGACCTATCAAGCCCTATTAATTGCCATTCCAATCATTGCCCAGACTAAATATACGATTCCATCGGGTCCGATTCTGCAAGAGGAAGCAGCCCAAATTGTTGATTATCTGAATGAGTTTGTGTTTTGTGAAAAAACTCGGATGAGTATTGTGCCGTGGTTATATAGTATTGATCAAATTCCACAAACGCATATTCAAACCCGGCAGTTGTTGGAGCAGATGGCAAAGTCGGCAATTGAGCAATCGGATCTGCGTTATGAATTAAAAAATATGCCTGAGACAATTGCAGTGCTGGCTGATCCCCGATTTATTATTTGCACGATTACTACTTTGCTAGGTCAGCCGATGTTTTTGTGGCAGGCTGAGGATGGTGTGCGAGTAGAACGAAGTAGTGTTCTCAAGCAATGGCAGCAGGCTACACATTCAAACTTTGCGCGTTTATTACCTGGTTGTGAATTCGAAGTGATGTTACCTGACGCCTTCTTCACCAATTGTCGGGAGGCTGATAAGCGAATTCGGCCTTTAAGTTTGAGGGCTGCCATTAATTATTTAGAGACCACGCTAGAACTCAGTCCTGCTGAATTATCTTGTGTTGTAGCTGCTTTTGGCGCTGAAGTTGCCGACGAATTCAGGATATCATTTTCAATTAAAGGGCATCCCGACATTATTTATGGTGTAGTCTGGCCTTTGTATGATCGGGAGTCGATTGATCCTGAGGACATCGATGGAGGCAGTGGGCGTAATTCAACGATCCGTTTAATTGCCGACACTTTGCATGAGGCGGGGGTGGTTGATGTCTTTAAGCATGCGATGCTATTTACACCGGAGTCTTGTGAGGACTGTGGCGTACCTTTATTTCCAAATCGATCTGCAGAAGTTGTGCATGCAGAGATGCCTTTGGATACCCCGGCACAGCAATTATTGTTTCACTAAGAATCTTTAATAAGAATCTTCACTTCGCTTGCCATGCATACCTGCTATTGCGGGGATGTGCTAACGAGATTACTGTGCGCTGGACTCTTGCAATGGTCAAGTAAGCGTTGGCCTAATTTAGAGTTCAATAACATGGCTTTTTCTGGGATCACAAGCCAATGGAGTTGGTTTTTTAGATCAATAAATTTTGTAGCGCCTGTGAGGGCATCAACTTCCGAGAACTGGTAAAGTTTTTTATTCCACAAGAGCATCAAACCCTTCTCGGATTGCGCTGTTTTTAAACTGACTTGGTTTTCGCACGTCCAAAGATGTACTTCAGAAATTTTTCGCTGTTCAAACTGTTGATCATCAGTTGGTTGCTTGGCGCTGGGGTGGGTAGTTTGTTTTTTGACTGTAGCGGGTGAGGGGCTATTTTGCGCGAAAGTTTGGGGAGCCTGCGTCCAGAAAAAAATGCTGCTGAATAAAATGCCCAATGACCTAAAAAAAAGTTTGGAGATTGTTTCAAAAGATCGTGTGTTCATCAATTAACTCTCCCTAAACCAACCGAGTTGGTCAAATTGTGCACGCATTTTTCCATGTGTATAGGCTCTTTGAGCAATTGTCCAGTAGTAGCGATAACTTGCCCGGTCATGCAATTTACCCTCATGCTGAATTGGTCCCCACTTGGCAGCGATGGCTTGGCTTAAAATTGCTATAGATTGCAAGATTTCGGAATCTGTTGGTCCCAACGCGTTGACAATGACAGGAATTTGGTTTGGGTGAATACTCCATTTACGCGTATAGGCAAAGGCATTTTTAGCCATCAAGGTATCTGTTTCTACGACATGTAGATCCTTTGTTTCAGTACACACATTATGGGCTGGGGTTTTGCCAAAGGTATGGCATGCCACAGCTATCTCAGTCATTGCGCGACGGGTTAATGGGTGACTGAACTGATCGACATGCATCGCACTGCTAGGAATTGCCCCGTAATAACCAGAAACAAAATCCATCAGTCCAAAACTCAGGCAGACAACTTGAGGCAGAGCTGCGATCGCAAAAACATCTGCAAGAGACTCATTTGTTTCGATGAGGACATGGATTGGAAGGCGCTTAGAGATACCGGACTGCGTTGCTTTGTGATTAATTTTTTGGATTAGCTGACTAACTTGGATTGCATGGCTTACTTTGGGAATAGTGATGTAGGCTAGTCGCTGGCCAGCGCCCGGAATAATACAATCGATATCCGAATCAAAAAAAGGGCTCAGTGGATCATGCACTCTTACGCCCACTTGTTGATAGAGGTTTTCAGGGCTAGTCAGGAGTTCGCAAACCAATTGGGCATGTGCCAACTCTTGTCCAATTGGTGCACCATCTTCACAGTCAAAAGTAATATCAAAGCAAGGCCCCAATTCTTTTTGCAGCTGTAAAGCTTTGCGCATTCTAGGCTCTGTGCCACAGTAATGGTCGCAAACGGCAAGCGCCAAAGGCGCCTGCTCGTCAAATAGAACCTCCGATGGCCTCATAAAAGTTAGTTTAGGCAGTTATAGGAGGTGCTTTACTCCGTCCCGCTCTTCCATAAGTTCATTCAGCGTAAAGTCCATTCTTTCTCTCGAGAAAGCGTCAATTTCAAGCCCAGCCACAATGTGATACTCGCCATTTGCGCAGGTCACTGGTACGCCGTACATGGTATCTTTTGGGATTCCATACGAGCCATCAGAGGGTATACCCATCGTAACCCATTTACCATTCGTACCGAGGTGCCAATCGTGCATATGATCGATTGCTGCATTAGCTGCTGAAGCAGCCGATGAGAGGCCGCGGGCATCAATAATAGCTGCGCCGCGTTTACCAACTGTTGGTAAGAAGGTGTTTTTATTCCAATCTTCGTCAGCAATCATTTCTTGAATTGATTTGCCATTTACTGTTGCAAACCGGTAATCAGGGTACATAGTTGGGCTATGGTTACCCCAGACTGCTAATTTTTCAATATCAGCGACTGCAACCTGTGCTTTGGTTGCTAATTGCGACAATGCGCGGTTATGGTCAAGGCGAAGCATTGCTGTAAAGTTTTTAGACGGTAAGTCAGGTGCAGATTTCATGGCGATATAAGCATTGGTATTTGCTGGGTTACCAACTACAAGTGTTTTGACTGTTCTTTTAGCAACCGCATTGAGGGCTTTGCCTTGAGCGGTAAATATTTGGGCATTTGCTGACAGGAGATCTTTTCTTTCCATACCGGGGCCACGGGGCCTTGCACCAACTAGCACGGCAAAATCCAAATCTTTAAATGCTGTCATTGGGTCACTATGAGCTGACATCTGATGGAGTAGCGGGAAAGCACAGTCGTCGAGTTCCATCATGACGCCTTTGAGCGCGTTTTGCGCTTTTTCATCAGGAATTTCAAGCAATTGCAAAATAACTGGCTGATCCTTGCCGAGCATATCACCATTGGCAATGCGAAAAAGTAGTGAATAGCCAATTTGACCTGCGGCTCCGGTAATGGCAATGCGAAGTGGTGATTTTCCCATGGGGGGCTCCTAAGTTGATAGTGGGGCGATTTAAAATGATCAAAAGATCTCTAATGAATTCTAATGATAGTGAATATGTCATCCTAATTCGATAAATTTGGCCAAATATTATTTTACCTTGTTCTTTTTCTAACATTCATCATTTGCTCAAAGGCTACGTCAGTCGGATTTTATGAATTTTTATCCTCTATAAAATAATTGAGTCGATGCTTTAAAAAGCTTTGAAAAGGCTAATTCTTGAAGAGCAAATGCTTCGGTAATGTGCTCAATTCATGGTGCTAGATAGGAGGAGTGAGTCATGCTAAGAAGGTATTTTGGTGGTTTTTCGTAATTGAGGAGTCGTGCTAAAATATATATAAATCAATAATATATAAGGATTTTTTTAAAATAAAATCAGAAATTTTGAGAATATGACAAAATTACACTGTTGTTTAATTTTATTTAGCAGCTTTTACTGTCAAATACCTGTGATTTAATTCAGTACATTACTCAAATTGTTTATAAAACTACATCAACCACAACAGTCCTTAAGGAAGTTTCATGTCTGATTCAGTTCAACCAATTGCACGCCCACCTCGACCAGAATATAAGAATATCGGTATTGGCCAAATCTTAGGATCCTATCGTTTACCCTTAGCTGGAAAGCTTTCAATTCTGCATCGTGTTAGCGGTGCTGGTTTATTTCTGATGTTACCTTTTTTGCTGTATTTGTTTGATTCAAGTATTACGTCCGAAATAAGCTTTTTAACTTTTACCGAGTTAATTGGCAGTCCCCTAGTAAAGATCATTTTACTTGGCTTGATATGGGCCTTTTTACATCATTTTTGTGCTGGGATTCGTTTTTTAATGCTCGATCTGCATCGGGGCATTGAAAAGCATCAAATCCAAAAATCCGCCATGACCGTATTTATTATCAGTCTGTCATTAACTGCCGTCTTTGGCGCAAAATTATTTAATCTGTTTTAGAGGAAGATTATGTCTGTCAAAACAAATATAGGGCCTAAGCGTTTAGTCGTTGGGGCTCATTATGGTCTGACCGAGTGGCTCCTGCAACGTGTTACCGCGGTCATCATGGCGGTCTATACCTTGCTGTTGTTAGTCGTCTATTTTATTTTCGGAAATCCTTCCTACGAGGGTTGGTCAAGTCTTTTCGCGAATCAATTCATGAAGATATTGACACTTTTGACCTTCTTTAGTCTTTTTTACCATGCCTGGGTTGGTATTCGCGACATCTGGATGGACTATATTCCTGCGACAGGTGTTCGTCTAGTTCTGCAAACACTCACTGTTTTATGGCTAGTGGGTTGCCTAGCCTATAGTGCACAAATTCTTTGGAGGGTCTAAATGGCTGCGATTAAATCGGCAATTCCACGCCGGCGTTTTGATGTGGTAATCGTTGGGGCTGGCGGTGCGGGTATGAGAGCTTCCTTGCAATTAGCTGAGGCTGGTCTCAATGTTGCGGTCTTGTCGAAAGTATTTCCGACGCGTTCTCATACTGTTGCTGCCCAAGGCGGTATCGGTGCCTCATTGGGGAATATGAGTGAGGATAATTGGCACTATCATTTTTATGACACGATTAAGGGGTCTGACTGGCTTGGCGATCAGGATGCAATTGAGTTCATGTGCCGAGAAGCCCCTAATGTGGTGTACGAATTAGAGCACTTTGGTATGCCTTTTGATCGCAATGCTGATGGTACGATTTACCAGCGTCCTTTTGGTGGTCACACTGCAAACTATGGCGAGAAAGCGGTTCAACGCGCTTGTGCTGCGGCTGATCGGACTGGGCACGCCATGCTTCACACCTTGTACCAACGCAATGTGCGCGCTAAGACTCATTTCTTTGTCGAGTGGATGGCACTAGATTTAATTCGTAATCAGGCCGGCGACGTACTTGGAGTAACTGCCATGGAAATGGAAACGGGCGATATCCATATTCTAGAAGCGAAATGTACCATGTTTGCTACTGGCGGCGCTGGCAGGATTTGGCAAGCTTCGACCAATGCGTTTATTAATACTGGGGACGGTATGGGCATGACGGCGCGAGCTGGCATCCCCCTTGAGGACATGGAGTTTTGGCAATTTCACCCGACCGGAGTTGCTGGTGCAGGGGTACTTTTGACAGAGGGGTGTCGTGGCGAGGGTGGGATTTTAAGAAACGGTGATGGTGAGCGTTTTATGGAACGTTATGCTCCGACACTCAAAGATTTAGCGCCTCGAGATTTTGTATCTCGCTGTATGGATCAAGAAATTAAAGAGGGTCGTGGTTGTGGCCCCAATAAAGATTATGTAGTTTTAGATTTAACGCACATTGGCGCCGAAACGATTCACAAACGCCTGCCATCGGTTTACGAAATTGGGATTAATTTTGCCAATACAGACGTTACGAAAGAGCCAATTCCGGTGGTCCCGACTATTCACTACCAAATGGGTGGTATTCCAACCAATATTTATGGGCAAGTGGTGGCTCCTAAAAACGGCAATCCGAATGCAATTATCAATGGTTTTTATGCTATGGGTGAATGTTCATGTGTTTCGGTGCACGGCGCAAATCGTTTAGGAACCAATTCCTTACTAGATTTATTAGTTTTTGGGAGAGCGGCGGGTAATCATGTGGTCGCTACGGCTTTAAAACAGAAAAATCATCAAGACTTACCAGCAGATGCTGCTGACTATTCGTTGGCACGTTTGGCGCAACTGGATAATTCAAGTTCGGGTGAATATACCCAGGATGTGGCCAATGATATTCGTAGTACCATGCAAAAGCATTGTGGGGTATTTAGAACCCAAAAGATTATGGACGAGGGTGCTCGGCAGATGGTTGAATTAACCCAGCGGGCTCAGAATATCCATCTCAAGGATAAATCCAAGATTTTCAATACAGCTCGGGTTGAGGCCTTGGAGTTAGCGAATTTAGTGGAGTCGGCCAATTCAACGATGACCTCCGCCGCAACACGTCAAGAAAGTCGCGGTGCGCATGCCCATGATGACTGTCCTGAACGTGATGATGTGAACTGGTTAAAGCACTCATTGTGGTTTAAAGAAAATAATCGAATGGAGTTTAAGCCGGTCAATCTCAAGCCATTGACTGCCGAATCTATTCCGCCAAAAGTACGCACATTCTAGAGGGAAAAAAAATGAGCCAAACACGAATTATTGAAGTTTATCGTTACGATCCTGATAAAGATGCCGCGCCTCGGATGCAGACTTACGAGCTGGAGCTTGATGGTGATGAGAGAATGCTTTTAGATGTCTTAATGAAACTAAAAAAATTAGACGAAACGCTCTCCTTTAGGCGTTCCTGTCGGGAGGGTGTTTGTGGGTCTGATGCCATGAACATCAATGGCAAAAATGGTCTTGCATGTCTTACCAATATGCTCACACTCCCAAATAAAATTACTCTGCGCCCATTGCCTGGCTTGCCGGTTGTGCGAGATTTGATTGTTGATATGACCAACTTTTTTAAGCAGTACCATTCGATTCGGCCGTATTTAGTCAATGACACGCCTCCGCCAGAAAAGGAGCGTTTGCAATCACCCGAGGAAAGGGATGAGTTGAACGGTTTGTACGAGTGTATTTTATGTGCATCTTGCTCAACGGCTTGCCCTTCTTTTTGGTGGAACCCAGATAAGTTTGTTGGCCCAGCCGGCCTTTTACAAGCCTACCGATTTATTGCAGACAGTCGTGACCACGTCACTTCAGAGCGCCTTGACAATCTAGAGGATCCGTATCGCTTATTTCGATGTCATACAATCATGAATTGTGTTGATGTCTGTCCAAAGGGTTTAAATCCAACTAAGGCCATTGGAAAAATTAAAGAGTTGATGGTGCGACGGGCAGTATGAGTATTGATTCTGGTACTTTATCTCGTTTGCGATGGAGTGCCAGAAGAGGTTTATTAGAAAACGATCTAATTATTGAGCGATTTTTTAATCGTTATGCACAGACCTTGAGCATGACTGATGTCTTAGCTCTAGATCAACTATTTGACTTGAGTGATAATGATTTGTTGGATTTGTTCTTGGGGCGAACTAAGCCTTCGGGCAATTTAGATTGTGTAGAAGTAAAGCAAGTATTGCAGCAACTTCAACAAGTGTAAAATTGTTTGCGTCGATTACTCAGATCTGCTGTGTTTTTAAATTTGTTACTGTGGAGTTTTAATCAACTTGCATTAGAGTTCAATACAAAATAAGAAGGAAATTTCAAAATGACACCCTCTGATATTAAAGCAACGATATCCTTTTCTGATGGCTCACCGTCCATCGAGATGCCTATATACAAAGGCACGGTTGGACCAGATGTAATCGATATTAGTAAGCTTTATGGTAAAACTGGAAAATTTACTTATGACCCAGGATTTATGTCAACAGCTTCTTGTTCATCAAAAATTACCTATATTGATGGTGATAAGGGTGAGCTCTTGTATCGCGGATATCCGATTGATGAGTTGGCCATTAACTGTGATTTTTTAGAGACCTGCTTTTTGTTACTCAATGGCAAGCTACCCAATCAAAAAGAAAAAACGGATTTTGATCATTTAGTCATGCACCATACGATGGTACATGAGCAAATGCAGTTTTTTCTGCGTGGTTTTCGGCGCGACGCTCACCCAATGGCAGTTCTAACCGGACTGGTTGGTGGGATGGCAGCGTTTTACCATGATGGACTGGATTACTCCGATGCCAAAGTGCGTGAGATCGCCCAAATTCGTCTAGTTGCCAAAATGCCGACCTTAGTTGCGATGGCTTACAAATACTCGATCGGGCAGCCTTATATTTACCCGAAAAATAATTTGTCCTATACGGCTAATTTTATGCGGATGATGTTTGGTAATCCTTGTGAAGAGTATGTGGTAAATCCTGTTTTAGTAAGGGCTCTTGATCGGATCTTTATTTTGCATGCAGATCACGAGCAAAATGCTTCTACTTCAACCGTGCGTTTAGCGGGTTCTTCTGGAACTAATCCATTTGCCGGCATCGCAGCGGGCGTCGCCTGTTTATGGGGGCCGGCGCATGGTGGAGCGAATGAAGCCTGTTTACAAATGCTCGAGAATATCCAAAAAATGGGTGGCGTGGAAAAAATTGGTGAGTTCATTGCCAAAGTCAAAGATAAAGATTCTGGTGTTCGTTTAATGGGATTTGGTCATCGCGTTTATAAAAACTTTGATCCACGCGCAAAATTAATGCGTGAGACTTGTTACGAGGTTTTAAATGAGCTTGGGCTGGGGGATGATCCATTATTTAAATTAGCGATGACATTAGAAAAGATTGCTTTAGAGGATGAGTACTTTGTCAGTCGTAAGTTATATCCGAATGTCGATTTTTACTCGGGTATTGTGCAGCGTGCCCTTGGCATACCGACCGACATGTTTACCTGCGTATTTGCATTAGCTAGGACGGTTGGTTGGATATCGCAATGGGAAGAAATGATTACCGATCCAGAGTATAAGATTGGTCGGCCTAGACAGCTGTTTAATGGCAGCGTAACCCGCTCCGTATCTGCTATCTCGCAACGATAATTAGGAGATTACATGGCTCGGACCTTGTATGACAAACTTTGGGATGATCATGTAATACACGTTGAGGAAGATGGCACGGCAGTGCTTTATATAGACCGACATCTTTTGCATGAGGTCACTAGCCCGCAAGCTTTTGAGGGGCTAGAGATTGCTGGAAGAATGCTTTGGCGTAATGCCGCTAACTTAGCTGTATCAGATCATAACGTACCAACTACGGACCGTTCAGAGGGGATTATCGACCCGGTTTCCAAATTACAAGTTGATACTTTGGATAACAATTGTGATCGCTTAGGAATTACTCAGTTCAAAATGCACGATCGTCGACAAGGTATTGTGCATGTTATTGGCCCTGAGCAGGGCGCTACACTGCCAGGGATGACGATCGTTTGTGGCGACTCGCATACCAGCACACATGGTGCTTTTGGTGCTTTAGCATTTGGAATTGGTACGTCCGAGGTTGAACACGTATTAGCTACTCAAACTTTACTGATGAAGAAAAGTAAGAACATGTTAGTGCGGGTTGATGGCCGTTTATCGCAGGGCTGTTCTGCAAAAGATATTGTTTTAGCAATTATTGGTAGGATTGGAACTGCTGGTGGCACTGGCCATACCATCGAATTTGCTGGAGAGGCTATTACGTATTTATCGATGGAGGGTCGGATGACACTCTGTAACATGGCAATTGAAGCTGGCGCTAGGGCTGGTCTTGTAGCCGTCGATGAAAAAACAATTGAATACGTTCAAAACCGGCCATACTCCCCTCAAGGACAGGCCTGGTCGCATGCTATCCAATATTGGCGCAACCTTCACACGGATCAAGATGCGGTATTTGATCAAGTTGTCACTTTACGCGCTGAAGAAATAAAGCCGCAGGTCAGTTGGGGAACCTCTCCAGAGATGGTTCTTAGTATCGATGATCAAGTGCCTGATCCGGATAAAGAAAAAGACCCCGCGAAGCGTTTAGCTATCGAGCGAGCCCTTGAATATATGGGTTTAGAGCCGAATATGCCCATTGACTCCATTCGAATTGATAAAGTATTTATTGGTTCCTGTACTAATAGCCGAATTGAGGATTTGAGAAGTGCCGCTAAAGTCGTTGAACGCATAGGCAAGCGGGTAGCTGACCATGTTAAATTAGCTTTAGTTGTTCCTGGCTCTGGCCTCGTCAAGGCACAAGCAGAAAAAGAAGGACTTGACTTGCTTTTTAAAGCAGCTGGCTTTGAATGGCGAGAGCCGGGCTGTTCGATGTGTTTGGCGATGAATGCAGATCGGTTAGAGCCTGGGGAGCGTTGTGCTTCGACGTCGAATCGAAACTTTGAAGGTCGGCAGGGAGCTGGTGGGAGAACACATTTAGTGAGTCCTGCGATGGCGGCTGCGGCTGCTATTGAAGGGCATTTTGTCGATGTTCGAAAAATTGCTTAAAATTGTATGGAAGCTCAGATCATGAATATTCGGCGAAATTGCCTATTGGCGTGTAGCATTTTATATTTAGGGGCAATCGTTTCGTGTTCTACAGTAGAAGGTCTTGGTCGCGATATGCAAGCGGTTGGCTCCTCAATCCAAAAGTCTTCGCAGGCTGCTAGTAGTAATACAGCAAAACCATCCACCAGCCCAGAGCAGCCGGTTGTGCCAGTTCCAACACCAGATTCCGGCGCGGCTGGAGCGCTTGTCACCCCCATTAAATAAGACTTGATAGAATTTCTGATAACCAATTAACCAACGAGTTCATATGCAAGCTTTTACTGTTCACCAAGGTATTGTTGTGCCTCTTAATCGGGAGAATGTCGATACCGACGCAATCATTCCAAAGCAGTTTTTAAAATCAATTGCGAGGACTGGTTTTGGTCAAAACCTGTTTGATGAGTGGCGTTATTTGGATCATGGAGAGCCTGGTCAAGATTGTCGTAATCGGCCAATTAACCCAGATTTTGTGTTGAACCAGTCCCGCTACCAACAGGGTAGTATTTTATTAGCCAAGAAAAATTTTGGGTGTGGTAGTTCCCGTGAACATGCCCCTTGGGCCCTTGAACAGTATGGTTTTCGGGCGATCATAGCGCCTAGTTTTGCAGATATTTTTATGAATAACTGCTTTAAAAACGGGATTTTACCGATTGTCTTGAGTAGTCTTGAGGTCGATCATTTGTTTACTGAAACCTTAGCTTTCAATGGATATCAATTAACAGTTGATTTAGCTGAGCAAGTTGTTCGATCTGGTGATGGTCGAACTTATGCTTTTGAAGTAACGTCATTTCGAAAATACTGCTTAATGAATGGCTTTGATGATATTGGTTTAACGCTGCGGCACTCAGACAAAATCAAACGTTTTGAGGCAGAGCGTATTCTAAAAATGCCTTGGTTAGAAGCCAAGTTACCCTAGCTCAATTAGGACACATCATGAAGATAGCTATTTTGCCCGGTGATGGCATCGGCCCTGAAATTATTGCTCAAGCGCGTCTGGTATTAGAAAATCTTGACGAATCTTTTACCCTAGAGGAGGCACCTGTTGGCGGTGCTGGATATGAAGCCGATGGGCACCCTTTGCCCCCTGCAACTCTGCAGTTGGCAAAAGAGGCTGACGCGATCTTATTTGGGTCAGTTGGGGATTTTAAGTATGATCAATTGCCTCGTGAATTACGTCCCGAGCAAGCTATTTTAGGATTACGAAAACATTTAGCTTTATTTGCTAACTTGCGTCCGGCGATTTGTTATCCGGAATTAACATCGGCTTCATCCTTAAAGGCCGAGATTGTTGCAGGCTTGGATATTTTGATTGTTCGTGAGCTCAATGGTGATGTCTATTTTGGCTCTCCCAAAGGCATTAGAACGGCCACGGATGGTTTATTTCCCGGGGCTAGAGAAGGCTTTGACACGATGCGATATAGCGAGCCGGAGGTGCGTAGAATCGGTCATGTAGCTTTTGCGGCCGCTCGTCAACGAAATAATCGTGTGTGCAGCGTTGATAAATCGAATGTTTTAGAAACATCTCAACTGTGGCGAGAGATTATGTCTGAGGTAGGCAAAGAATATCCCGATGTTGAGTTAACCCATATGTATGTCGATAATGCTGCAATGCAACTTGTAAAAGCCCCCAAAGCATTCGATGTGGTCGTAACAGGCAACTTATTTGGTGATATTTTGTCTGATGAAGCGGCTATGTTAACTGGCTCGATTGGTATGTTACCCTCTGCTTCACTCGATGCCCATAACAAGGGATTATATGAGCCTAGTCATGGTTCAGCCCCTGATATAGCCGGCCAAGGTATTGCAAATCCATTGGCAACGATCTTATCGGCCGCCATGATGTTACGTTACTCACTTGGCAAGCCTGAGCAAGCGACTCGTATTGAGCGCGCAGTCCAACAGGTTCTCACCGAGGGGTATCGAACTAGTGATATATATACTGAGGGTACGAAGAAGGTTGGAACTGCCCAAATGGGTCAGGCGGTCTTAAACGCACTGAAATAAAATTCCACCTGGAACTCCTGAGTTTATCTGGAAGATAATCTGATCAAAGACTTTTCGGCTCTGGCGGACGAGTTCTAGAGTTTAAGTTTTGGTGGATGAATTTTTACTGGCTCAATGTGTTTGATCTTGTTTGATCTTTAGTCCATAGGTTTTTCAGCATGGATCAAGCGATGAACAGAAAAATTGTCCCCATTTTTCTGCAAAATAAAGCTACTATCGGATTGCATGGGTTCGGGCTAAAATAGATATTTTATTTGTAAGGTTGCTATATGTCAGTTCCAGTAGTGGGTTTCGTTGGTTGGCGGGGGATGGTTGGCAGTGTTCTTCTGGAGAGAATGCAGAAGGAGTGTGATTTTGCGCTGATCGAGCCGATTTTTTTTAGTACGAGCAATGTTGGCGGTCCCGCACCGGTGATCCAGGGCTTAACCACTTCTTCGAATACTGCTGTTTTACATGATGCTGCTGATTTAAATGCTCTGCAGCAGTGTGACATGATTATCACTTGTCAGGGCGGTGACTACACCAAGGCTATTTTTGCCCCTCTTCGGGCTACTGGTTGGCAAGGGCATTGGATTGATGCGGCTAGTACATTACGTATGAATCCTGATGCCGTGATTGTTTTAGACCCTGTGAACCGGTCTGTGATTGATCGTGCACTTTTAGCTGGTGGGAAAAACTGGATTGGGGGTAACTGTACCGTTAGCCTGATGCTAATGGGTCTTGGGGGACTTTTTCAGGCAGGCTTAGTCGAGTGGATTTCAGTCATGACTTATCAAGCAGCTTCTGGAGCGGGTGCTCAGAATATGCGTGAACTTTTATTGCAGATGGGCGCTTTACACGATTCAGTGAAGGGGGCTTTGGGCAATCCCGCTTCTGCTATTTTGGAAATCGATCAAAAGATTAGCCATACTTTGCGTTCAGATGATTTTCCTAAAGAAAATTTTCGCGGAACAGCTCTTGCTGGTAGTTTGATTCCATGGATTGATGATGAGGTAGCATTTGGTCAAAGTAAAGAGGAGTTCAAAGGTGGGTCAGAAACTAATAAGATTCTTGGCCTGCCGCCTTTTAGGCAGCCGGGTAGTATTCCGATTGATGGCATCTGTGTGCGGGTTGGGGCAATGCGCTGTCACTCGCAGGGTTTAACCATCAAGTTAAAAAAAGAAGTTCCCATGCCGGAATTAGAGCATTTGATTGCATCAGCAAACCCATGGGTTCAGTTAGTACCTAATGAGCGGGTTTTATCCGAAAAATATCTGACTCCAGCAGCTGTCACTGGAACATTAACGATTCCGGTTGGACGGCTTCATCAGTTAGCGATGGGCCCAGAATTTATTGGAGCATTTACGGTAGGGGATCAACTATTATGGGGTGCTGCTGAACCCCTACGCAGGATTTTACGTCTATTGGTAGAGGCTTAATTGTTGATTCGATCTATACCTCGTTGGCTATGGGTACTATTGAGTTTAACTCTCTCCGGTTCAGTGTGGGCGGTTAGTTTAGGAAATTTAAGCATCCTCTCGAAAGCTGAACAAGCTTTAGATGCCCGAATTGCCTTGTTAATTCCAGCTGACGAAGTGGCTCAATTGAATACTTTAGAAGTCCATATAGGCAGTCAGGCCAGCTATGATCGCCTTGGCATTCTTAGGCCAAATATTGAAGCCTTACCCCGTATCTGGATTGCTAAAGATGCTGCCCAAAGACCTGCTTTTATTCGTCTGCAATATCTCCAACCAACCGCATTAGATGAGTCGATCTTTAGGGATGTTGTTATTGAATTGCAATGGGCGACTGGCAAACTAACCCGTGTTTATACGCTGATTAATCCTACTCAGGTCAAAAGAGAAGTGCAATTCGGAGAGAATTTAAGTTTGATTGCTACGGAATTAGCAGATGATTTTCCTGGTATCAAAGCTAGTCAAGTCATGTTGGCTTTGTATAGAACTAATCCGAAGGCTTTTGTATCTGGCAGTATTCACCGTTTAAAAGCTGGGGAAGTCTTAGCGTTGCCCTCAGCGAATATGGCATCTTCTATTTCCTCTACTGAGGCTAATCAGTTTGTTCGTTCCGCCTTGAATGATTTAACGCAGGGTACAGCTACCCGGTCTTCGAATGAGGTCTTTCTCAATCGGTCCGATAGGACTAACTTAGATACTTTGGGGCAAGATCGCTTACAGGTTGGTTCTGCTCAAGAAGAATCTGTGGCAAGTTTGAATCAAGCCAAACGCGATGAGGAGTTAATTGCGCAACAAAAACTTTTAGAACAAGCTCGGGACCGCGTTGCTCAACTGGAAAAAAATATTGCTGATTTAAATCAGTTAATGGGTAAAGAGAAAGGACTCCTAGACAAGGATATATTAGCGCCAGAATTTTTGGGATTTTTTAAAAATACTTTAAATCAATATGGATATTTGTTAGTAGCCCTAGTTGTACTTCTTATTTTGTTATTTTGGTTCATCAGGCCAGCAAAGGTTTCGCAGGGTGTACTAGTCCAGCCTCAAGAAAATTCTCCCAAAGAAGATCACCATGTATTGCAATCCGATAGTCCAACTAGTCATCGAGAACCAATACCTGTTAATTCAGTATCAGTTTCTTCTAATCCAGCACCAGTTCCTGCTAATGTTCAAAAGCTTTTTGACTCGATTAACCTTGATTTGGATGCGCCTGCTATTTTGCCAAGTAAAACGAGTCGAGATAGTCAGATTAGAACCTCAAAATCGATACCGAGTCGTGATGAGCAACAACTGCGTTTAAATTTGGCGAAATCTTATATAAAAATTATGGACTACGCAACGGCCAAAATCATACTTCAAGAATTAACGCGTTTAGATTCTGATGGGGCATCTGATATCTTGCAAGAAGCTAAGCAATTACTCCTAGAAATTGCATAACGATCATTAGTTAGAGGAATATGACAGTCCCAAAACAAAAAATTGCTCTAGGATTACAGTATGATGGGGCTCATTTTTTTGGCTGGCAAACTCAACCAGATCAATCGACTGTCCAGGATTGTGTCCAAAAAGCTATCTGGGACTTTATCGGAGACCCTTTAGCGCCGATTATTCGCATTACCACAGCGGGTCGAACAGATACTGGGGTGCACGCTTTGGGGCAAGTCGTTCATTTTGAGACGAGCACAACTAGGCCCATGTGGTCATGGGTTCGAGGGATTAATAATTTTTTACCCCGAGGCGTAGTTGTCACTTGGGCGAAAGATGTTGGCGCTGATTTTGATGCCCGTTTTTCAGCCTTTGAGCGCGCGTATGCCTATTGCTTACTTTGTTCGCCGGTTCGAGTGCCCTTGTTAGATCAAAAAGTAGGATATTTGATGATGCCCCCTGGCGCTTTATTGAGAATCGATGCGATGCAGGAGGCCGCGACATATTTAATCGGCGAACATGACTTTACTTGTTTTCGCTCAGCACAGTGTCAGAGTAAAACGCCCATGAAAACGATTTATCAGATTGAGATTGTGAATCACTTTCCAAAGATCTATTTTTTTATTCGAGCGAATGCTTTTTTACACCATATGGTTCGTAATGTAATTGGAACTTTATTGCACATTGGTCAAAAAAAAGCGGATCCTATTTGGGTTCAATCATTATTAGAAGGCCGAAGTCGGGCCTTAGCTCCACCCACATTTTCGGCAGATGGTTTATATCTAGCAAGGGTTGCTTATCCTGACTCCTTTCAAATACCAGAGCCATTTTTAGAGCATGGCGTTATTCCGGGTAGTCTTTTAAATTCCTTTTTATCAATGAGCGGGTCATTTTCTTCATCAAAGGTGGTTAATTAATGGCTTTATTTGACCAGATTCCAGGGCGAACACGGATTAAGATTTGTGGGTTAACTCAGCCTGAGCAGGTAGATTTAGCCCAGCAATTAGCGATCGATGCGATTGGCCTCGTGTTTTACCAGCCAAGTAGTCGTTATATTTCCCCAGTTCAGGCGGGGATACTATCTAATCAGTATCCGCATGACTTAGATACTGTTGCTTTAGTTGTGAATGCCACGGATCAGGAGATATTAGATATTAAAAAGCATTGTCGAGTTGATATTTGGCAATTTCACGGTGATGAAACTGCCCAGCGTTGCCAGGATATCGCACAGGGTATGCCTTGGATGAAAGCGGCAAGAATTGATAAAAAATTCCAACTAGATGAATTTTGCCTACAATATAGGGATGCCAATGCTTGGTTATTAGATGCAGTGATAGATGGCTATGGTGGCGGTGGTCAAACTTTTAATTGGGATATGATAGATTCATTATGGGTCAAAGAAAACGCGCATCGGGTCGTTTTAAGTGGTGGCTTGAACGTCAAGAATGTTGGTGATGCAATCGCCTATTTCCATCCACTAGCGGTGGATATCTCAAGTGGTGTCGAGGTCCAAAAGGGTCTTAAAGATCCCTATTTAATGAAGGCATTTGTAGCGCAAGTTCGGCTCTTTGATCAACCAGATAAGCATTAGCAATACTAATTTAAAGGTAAATTTATGTACGACTTTCCAGATCAGCGCGGTCATTTTGGTCCATATGGTGGAGTATTTGTATCCGAAACCCTGATGTTTGCACTAGAAGAGTTAAAAAATATTTATGCTAAATACCAGCATGATCCGCAATTTGTTGCGGAGTTTCATAGTGAACTCAAACATTTCGTAGGTCGGCCCAGTCCGATTTACCATGCCCGTAGATGGAGTGAACAGATTGGCGGAGCACAAATTTATTTCAAGCGTGAGGACTTAAATCACACGGGCGCTCACAAAATTAACAATGTCATCGGGCAAGCTTTGCTCGCTAAGCGTATGGGTAAGCCAAGAGTCATTGCAGAGACTGGGGCTGGCCAGCATGGGGTAGCTACTGCGACTATCTGTGCCCGTTTTGGCTTGGAGTGCATCATTTATATGGGTAGCGTAGATGTTGAGCGTCAAGCCCAAAATATCTATCGGATGAAGTTACTCGGTGCCACAGTGGTACCGGTTGAGTCGGGCTCCAAGACGCTCAAAGACGCTCTTAATGAAGCGATGCGCGATTGGGTAACCAATGTTGAGAATACTTTTTATATTATTGGTACAGTTGCTGGCCCACATCCATATCCTGCAATGGTACGCGATTTTCAGAGTGTGATTGGCATAGAGTGTATAGCGCAAATGCCTGAAATGACTGGGCGACAACCTGATTATGTGATGGCTTGTGTCGGTGGTGGTTCTAACGCTATGGGAATTTTTTATCCCTACATCAACTATCCCGATGTGCAGTTAATTGGTGTTGAAGCAGCTGGTGACGGCCTAACTACTGGCCGACACGCGGCTGCTTTATGTGCAGGAACACCTGGCGTGTTGCATGGTAATCGGACTTATTTAATTCAGGATGCGAATGGTCAGATCATTGAGACGCACTCTATTTCTGCTGGCCTTGATTATCCTGGCGTAGGGCCCGAGCATGCTTGGTTAAAAGATATCAAGCGGGCAACCTATACAGCCGTGACTGATGACGATGCTTTAGCTGCTTTTCATGATTGCTGTCGCATTGAGGGGATTATTCCTGCGCTAGAAACGAGCCATGCCATTGCTTATGCCTGTCAATTAGCGAAGGACTTACCTAAAGACAAGACGATATTAGTCAACTTGTCAGGTCGTGGTGATAAGGACATGCATACTGTTGCGCAGCATACGAAGGTGCCCTTGGCCCCATTTACGCATAAGGTTTCATAATGTCTCGAATTCAGCGGGTATTTCAGGAGTTAAAGCAAACGGGTAAAAAGGGATTAATTCCCTTTATTACTGCTGGAGACCCCGATGTGAATCAAACTGTAGCTCGCATGCATGGCTTAGTCGAGGCGGGGGCGAATGTGATTGAGCTCGGGGTACCATTTTCTGACCCTATGGCAGACGGCCCCGTGATTCAACGTGCCTCGGAGCGGTCCTTAGCCAAAGGGGTCAATTTGGCCCTGTGTTTGCATATGGTTGCGCAGTTTCGTACACAAGATCAGCAAACGCCACTTGTTTTGATGGGCTATGCTAATCCCATTGAACGAATGGGATTAGATCAATTTACCCAGTCCGCCAAAGAGGTTGGGGTGGATGGTGTTTTAGTCGTGGATTATCCCCCCGAGGAATGCGTGGAATTTTCACAAAAACTACTAGGGCAGGGTATTGATCCCATTTTTTTATTAGCACCGACCTCAACTGCGCAGCGCATTGCTCAAGTTGCCAAGGTGGCGAGTGGCTACATTTACTATGTTTCACTAAAGGGAGTAACTGGCGCTGCAAATATTAATGCTGGTCATGTTGCATCTTTAATTGCTCAAATAAGAGCTGTGACTAGTATTCCAATTGCGGTGGGTTTTGGTATTCGAGACGCGCAGTCCGCAAAAACGATCAGTCAGACTGCCGATGCGGTGGTTATTGGCAGCCGTTTAGTCCAACTTTTAGAGGACTCAACGGCTGAATCGGGGTTACAATCTCTCAAAGAATTTGTTCTTAGTATTCGACAAGCTTTAGATGAGAATATTGAATGATGTAAACAAGCGGCTCGGTTCTAAAAACGTTGTCTGGAGTTTAAAACTCTCTGATGAAACGCAGTTTAGCCGGCGAACTAAAAACTGATGAAAGTAAATAAATGAGTTGGATTGATAAATTACTTCCTCCGCAAATACAACCCTCAGATCCAACCCAACGTAAGTCAGTACCTGAAGGATTATGGGTTAAATGCGTTGCCTGTGAATCAGTTTTATACCGAACTGACGTCGAAGCTAATTTATTTGTATGTCCAAAATGCAATCACCACATGCGTATTCGGGCGCGCGTCCGTCTAGAGCATCTCTTAGACCAGGGAGGCAGGTATGAGATTGGTCAAGAGGTTTTACCAATAGATTCTTTGAAATTTAAAGATACCAAAAAATATCCTGATCGTTTAAAAGATGCCATGGATCAAAGTGGTGAGACGGACGCGATGGTCGTGATGGGTGGTTCCATTCTGAATATTCCGGTGGTAATTGCTTGTTTTGAATTTGAATTCATGGGTGGTTCGATGGGCTCTGTGGTTGGTGAGCGTTTTGTCCGTGGTGCCCAAATGGCAATTGACCAAAAGGTACCTTTTATATGTATTGCTGCTACAGGCGGGGCTCGAATGCAGGAGAGTTTATTGTCTTTACTACAAATGAGTAAGACTACCTCTATGTTAACGCTTCTTGCTAAAGCGCGGCTACCCTACATTAGTGTTTTAACTGATCCCACGATGGGAGGTATTTCAGCGAGTTTTGCTTTTATGGGTGATGTTGTGATAGCTGAGCCTCGGGCATTAATTGGATTTGCTGGACCGCGTGTGATCGAACAGACTGTGCGAGAAAAGCTTCCTGAGGGCTTTCAGCGTTCGGAGTTCTTATTGCAAAAAGGTGGCATTGATATGATTGTTGACCGTCGGCAGTTACGAACAGAGTTGGCTAGTTTATTAGCATTACTTTTGAAGCAGCCCATTGAATCGATTTCTTAGTTTTTGTTGTCCTTTAGGTCCATGTGTTAGCAAAAGAACCACATTATTTTCCTGATTTAACGCGTTGGTTGAATTTTTTAGAATCAGCCCACCCCGTGGGCATTGATATGGGCCTAGGTCGGGTTTTACAGGCTAAAGAGGCGCTGCAATTATCCCTTGATTGTCCAGTAATTAGTGTTGGCGGCACGAATGGTAAGGGATCCACTTGTGCTTTTTTAGAAGCCATATTGCTAAGCGCTGGCTACCGTGTCGCATGCCATACCTCACCCCATTTAATCCGTTTTAATGAGCGAGCTCGAATAAATGGGCAAGAAGTTACAGATGATGATTTACTTGAGCACTTCCGAATTGTGGAGAAGGCGCGCAGTTCGATGGCTTGCCCAGTTAGTCTGACTTATTTCGAATTTACGACCTTAGCAATCCTGAGTTTATTTAGTAAGTCTGAAGTCGATGTCATGATTTTAGAGGTTGGTTTAGGTGGTCGTTTAGATGCTATTAATATGATTGATGCCGATTGTGCGATTATTACCAGCATTGATCTAGACCATCAAGCCTATTTAGGAGATACTCGCGAAAAAATTGCCTATGAAAAAGCCGGCATTTATCGATCTGGCAAAATCGCAATTTGTAGTGACCCACAGCCACCTGATAGTTTGGTAGACTATGCCCATCACATAGGCGCAGACCTTTGGTTACAGGGTAAGGATTTTAACTTTCAGGGAGACACTTTACAGTGGGCTTGGTCGGGAAGGGGGCGCAGAATTGGTGGCTTAGCTTATCCAGCTTTAAGGGGAGCCAATCAATTACTTAATGCTTCAGGTGTTTTAGCCGCTCTGACTAGTTTGCGAGAAATCTTACCCGTAGGCGTACAAGATATCCGTAATGGGTTTTCATCGGTTGACTTACCAGGGCGTTTTCAGGTTTTGCCAGGTCAGCCCAATATCGTTCTCGACGTAGCGCACAATCCCCATGCTAGCGCCACACTTTCCCAAAGCCTTGCCAAGATGGGTTACTTCCCCTATACGCACGCGGTGGTTGGAATGATGGTTGACAAAGACATGCTTGGCGTATTAAAGCCAATGCTAGGCCAAGTAGATTATTGGTATTGCGTTGATTTACCGACACCCAGAGCGGCTAGGGCAAATCAAATTGCGCAGGCATTGCAAGACTTAGGAGTAAAAAAGACAGCTGATTCTGGCTTTGAGACATTCTCCAATGTGGCACAAGCCTATCAAAAAACCCTTGAGAGAGCCGGGCAAAATGATAGAATAGTCGCATTCGGGTCCTTTTACACTGTTTCTGGGGTATTGTTGTATTTACAGACGCAGAAGCATTAGTTGGATGTCATTTTTCTTGGTTGATTCATGTCATTTTTAAGCGGTTTAATACATCACACATTTGCGCCTGTCCTTTAGCTTGAATTCATTGTGCTCATCAAAAACAAGATAATGATCTCATTGCCAACTTTTTTTCAAAAAAATAAACCAGATACTCAGGCACATCGCCAAGAACCATCATTTCGTGCGAGGTCTAACGCTGGTAACGCCTTAGAGGACACCGAGGTTTTAGAAGATCGGGAAGTTCAAAAATCGAGGCATCGTCTTTTAGGCGCTAGTTTATTACTCCTCATTGCGGTCATTGGTTTACCCAAATTATTCGATTCTGAGTCGAAGAAACTGAATAATGATGTTGTCATTCAAGTAATTAATTCGGTGACCCTTTCTACCAATTCGGAGGTCACTCCTAAGCCACCGGTATCTCGCCTGGAGACAGGGGGTTCTTCGAAAAAAAGTCCTAGTTCTAATGCACCAGTGGATAACAAAAAGGATACTACAGTCGAAACAGCTTCTAGTTTTGAAGAATTTTTTAAAAATGTACGGCAATGGTTAGCTAATATTCAGCGGTCTAATGAGGGTCCTGAAACAGAGTTACCGCCCCCAAAATCTGCAGCCAATAAAGCAGATCTTGGAAAAAATGTGCCCTTAAAAAATGCCAATCCGCAACTGGATGTTGGTGAAGAAATTATTGCTGAGGCTCCCAAGCGGGTAAGCAATGAGATGAGCAAAAGTGATAATTCGCGGTTTGACAAAACCGCTTTAGACTCTTTGATTACTAGTAAGACTGAAAATAAGGTGGAGATTGGAGGGCAACCAGAAAAAATAGAGCCTTCTAAAAATGAAAAAATCTACATTCAAATTGCCGCCTTCTCAACTAGTGAGCGTTTAAAAAAATTAGAGGAAATAGTGAATGAACAAAAGATTACGACTTACGTAGTTGAGCGAAAAAAAGATGGCGATAGTGGAACTCTCTTTTTGTTACGCTCGGGACCCTATAAAAGTCGAGATGAGGTACTCATTGCCGAGAAAAAGTTAGTTGCACTTGGTTTAACTCCAAAAATTGTTGATACAAAATAATAGATATTTGAATGAATACTTTTGCGTTTACCACGGTTGATTTTTTTGTTATTGCAATCCTAGTTATTTCATCTACCCTTGGCCTTATTCGGGGTTTAGTCAAAGAACTGATCTCCCTTGTTAGTTTTGTGGTTGCCGCATATTTAGCTTATGAATTTTCTAGTCAAATTGCATTAGCCTGGTTAGAGGCAATCCCTATTGGTTCTACAGGACGCATGGTTCTTGCTTTTGGGCTTATTTTTGTGGTTGTTTTGATCGTTGGAAAAGTTTTAGGTAACTTGATTAGTCGGGTATTGTCTGGAGCAGGCTTATCTTTTTTAGATAGGGTTTTAGGTTCTGGATTTGGATTCTTACGTGGGGCTTTGATCGTGGTTATTTTATCAACCTTACTAGCAGTGACTGATTTACCCAAAAGTAATGAATGGAAAGATGCCTTGAGCCGACCTGCGGTTGAGTTAGTGGTGGGTATAGTTCGGCATTGGTTACCTGATAATTGGGCACAAACTCTGCTACAAGCGACAGATATTCGTCAGTTAGCAAAATAAATCGAAAGAAATCTTATGTGCGGAATTGTTGGGGTAGTATCGAATGACCCAGTAAATCAGTTGATTTATGATGCGCTTTTATTACTCCAGCATCGTGGCCAAGATGCTGCTGGTATTGCCACGCATAATGGGCATTCTTTTTATATGCATAAAGCCAATGGTCTAGTACGAGATGTATTTAGAACGCGGAATATGCGTGGTTTAAAAGGGAATTCTGGGATTGGGCAAGTACGTTATCCAACTGCTGGATCGGCAAGTAGTGAAGAACAAGCTCAACCTTTTTATGTTAACGCACCTTTTGGTATTGTTTTAGCTCATAACGGTAACTTAACAAATGCTGCAACCTTACGTGAAGAGATGTCTTATCGTGATCGTAGACACATCAATACTAGTTCGGATACGGAAGTTTTGCTCAATGTTTTAGCTGATGAAATTCAGCATTCTACGGAGGGCATTGGCCTAGATGCGAGTAGCGCTTTTAATGCATTAGAAAAGGTTTATGCGCGACTAGAGGGTTCCTTTGCAGTTGTCTCAATGATTGCTGGGTATGGCTTATTAGCGTTTCGGGATACAAACGGTATTCGGCCATTATGTATTGGTCGAATGGATGTTGGTCAAGGGAAATCACAGTGGATGGTAACTTCTGAGTCGGTCGCCATTGAGGGTATTGGCTATGAATTTGTTCGAGACGTAGCCCCTGGTGAAGCGATATTTGTTGACTTAGATGGTAATTTTGCCAGTCGGCAAATTGTTGCTGATGCGCAGTTAAATCCTTGTATATTTGAATATGTGTATATGGCAAGACCTGACTCATGCATGGATGGTATCTCCATTTTTGATGTTCGGATGCGCATGGGTGACTATTTAGCTAAAAAAATTCGTTCGCAAACAGATATTACTGACATTGATGTGGTTATGCCTATTCCAGACTCGAGTAGACCTGCGGCGATGCAGGTGGCAAAGCATTTAGGTATTGAATATCGCGAGGGATTTTTTAAGAATCGATATATTGGTCGGACATTCATTATGCCGGGTCAGGCTGTACGAAAAAAATCAGTTCGTCAAAAATTAAATGCTATGCGGATCGAGTTTGAAAATAAATCTGTTTTGATTGTTGATGATTCCATTGTGCGCGGTACTACTTCATTTGAAATTGTGCAGATGGCAAGGAGTGCAGGTGCGCGGAAGGTGATTTTTGCATCAGCTGCGCCACCGGTATGTTTTCCGAACGTCTACGGTATTGATATGCCAACTCGCGGGGAATTAGTTGCTCATGGGCGGACTGTTGATGAAATCAATAAATTGATTGGTTCTGATCAGTTAATATATCAAGACTTAGACGATTTAAAGCAGGCGGTACGAGATATTAATCCGTTGATTGGTGATTTTGAAGCATCTTGTTTTGATGGCATTTATTTAGCCGGCAAAGTTACAACTGCTTATCTAGATGCCTTAGAAGCGGTTCGTTTAAGTCCGGAGGATATAGAAGATAGGGCCAGTGATTATGCAGATTTTTCTAGGTCACAACTCCATTTGCAGTTAACGGATAGTGATTCATGAAATAGTCGTAATTGTGGGTAAGTAACCGCAAATGATGCAATAGTATTAAAACAAATAATGATTCGTTTGATTGAGAAAGATACTGATGTCGATACCATTTGATGGCAAGGGTCTTCACCCTGAGACTTTAGCAGTTCGGTCGGGTACTATGCGATCAGATTTTAATGAACACGCCGAGGCCCTTTTTTTAACCTCGAGCTTTTGTTATGCTAATTCAGCAGAAGCGGCTGATAAATTTGCGCATGCTGAGACGGGTTTTATTTATTCACGTTTTACTAACCCAACGGTCAAAATGTTTCAAGATCGGCTAGCAGCTCTGGAAGAAACTCCTGCTTGTATAGCAACTGCCTCAGGGATGGCCGCTATCTTTGCATTGACCTTGACCCACTTAAAGGCTGGTGATCACCTAGTTTGTTCTAGGGCCGTCTTTGGTGCAACCATCCAAATGTTTAGTACTATTTTGTCTCGTTTTGGAATTGAAACCACGTATGTAGATTTAGTGGACCTAGATGATTTTAGAAGAGCTATTCGACCCAATACCAAATTAATTTATATTGAAAGTCCTTCTAATCCTTTAACCCAAATTGCTGATATTGCTGGTATAGCCCAAATCGCACGCAGTGCCCAAGCGCTATTTGTGGTTGATAATTGTTTTTGTACGCCGGTCCTCCAAAAACCTTTTAGTCTTGGTGCTGATGCGGTGATTCATTCAGCTACCAAATTTTTAGATGGTCAAGGTCGGGTCTTGGGGGGTGCAGTACTTGGTTCTGAGGAGCTAATTTCCAAAGTTTTCACCTTCAACCGCAGTACTGGACCAACGCTTTCTGCGTTTAATGCTTGGGTATTATTAAAAGGACTTGAGACTCTATCCTTGCGGGTAGAAAAACAAAGTGCAAATGCATTACTTTTAGCGGCCTGGTTAGAAGAGCAAGACATGGTTGAGCGAGTTTTGCATCCTGGCTTAACGTCTCATCCTCAGCATGCTCTGGCAATGCAACAACAAAAAGCCGGTGGAGCGATTGTTTCATTTATTGTCAAAGGTGGCCGTGCCAATGCTTGGAAGGTCATTGATGCAACGAGGATTTGTTCGATTACGGCTAATTTAGGCGACACTAGAACAACAATTACCCATCCAGCGACAACTACACATGGCAGAGTTCCAGTTGCCGAGCGTGAAAAGGCTGGTCTAGTAGAAGGATTAGTGCGTATTTCGGTGGGGCTTGAACATATTACAGACTTAAAAAACGACTTACAGGCTGGGCTTTTGGCAATTGCAAATAACTAATGAGGTAAACATGTCACTATTTATCACCGAACACACCCCCAATTTTTCAACTGCAGGACAGATTACTAGCGAAAATATTTCTGAAATTGCTACCCTAGGGTATCGCAGTATTATTGGTAATCGGCCCGATTTAGAGGGCGGTAGTGAGCAACCGATGCAAGCTGATATTGAAAAAGCGGCTTTGGCTGCAGGGTTGCATTTTGTGTATTTACCAGTCATTAGTGGGCAAATTACGCGTGACCAAGTGCTTGAAATGGCCGCTCTTTTGGAGGAGTTACCGAAGCCCGTCTTGGCTTATTGTCGAAGTGGCGCGCGTTCTACTAACTTATTTCATCTCACGCAACAATTAAGCGGATGAAGCAAACGCGCTATAGGCTGCTTGTTCTATTCATCCTAAGTCTTGGAGGAGTTGTCTGCATTACTAGTTCATTTGCTGGACTGGTTCATGATCAAGAATTAGCTGAACTGGAAGTTGTCCAGGATAATCTGGATCTTCAAAAAGAGTGGGTCCAGTATCGCAATGACACCCAAGTTCGTCACTGTTATCAATTATTTTTTGTGGAGCGTTGCTTAGATCGCGTACGCCAAACCTATTTAAAAGAGATCAAGGTAGTACGCGTGCAAGAGTTAGCGATGCATGACCGGCGACGCGAAGTCAATGAGATGATAAAAACTGAAAAAGATACCTTACGAATTGTCGAGCGGCAAGATCCCAAAAATATTCAAGAGCGGGCTGATAATCGGAAAGCTTTCGAGGAAAAACAAATTTTACGTGCAAAACGAATTGAAGAGCTTGAGGAGCGTCGAAAAGACTCTGAGAAAAGAGCTCAGCAAAATCGTAGTGCATCGCCTTTGTAAGTATATTTGTGGCTAAGATTAAATCGCAATTTACTTGCCATCTTTGTGGTGGATCTTTTCCAAAATGGCAAGGACAATGTCCTGCGTGTCAGGCATGGAATTCTTTAGAGGAGACTCTTGAGCAGGGCCCTAATCATCGATATCAAGGCATTGTGCAGGCTAGTGCTCAGCAGACTCTTGCGCATATCGATTTAGAGGATTTTGCGAGGATATCCACCTGTATCCCAGAATTTGATCGTGTTTTAGGAGGCGGTCTAGTGGATGCTGGAGTAGTTCTCATTGGTGGCGATCCTGGTATAGGTAAGTCGACCTTATTATTACAAACTTTAGCTGGCTTGAGCTTAGAAGGCCAATCCGTTGTTTATGTAAGTGGCGAGGAGTCGGCTGCGCAAATTGCACTTCGCGCTAAAAGAACAGGCTGCTTTGCGCCTGATTTAGTTGTTTTTCCAGAAATTCAATTAGAAAAAATTCTGAGTAATTTGGAGCTTGCCAGACCAAAGGTTGCAGTCATAGACTCGATTCAAACGATCTATTCTGAGGCGTTAAGCTCGGCTCCAGGATCAGTTGCGCAGGTCCGGGAATGCGCAGCCCAACTCACCCGTCTAGCAAAGTCCTCTGGAATATCCATCATATTAGTCGGACACGTAACGAAAGAGGGCAATATCGCTGGACCTCGCGTGTTAGAGCACATGGTCGATACGGTATTGTATTTTGAGGGAGATACGCAGTCTTCTTTTCGATTGATCCGAGCGATAAAAAATCGCTTTGGAGCGGTGAACGAATTAGGTGTTTTTGCGATGTCAGATAAGGGCTTAAAGGGTGTTAATAATCCCTCAGCATTATTTTTATCACCCAATACGGAGGCTGTTCCTGGCGCTTGTGTCTTAGTTACCCAAGAAGGGAGTAGACCTTTATTAGTTGAAATACAAGCTTTAGTAGATAGTTCTCATCTTCCTAACCCGAGACGCTTAGCGGTTGGTTTGGAGCAAAATCGCTTAGCGATGTTATTAGCAGTCATGCATCGTCATGCAGGCATTGCTTGTTTTGATCAAGATGTATTTCTAAATGCGGTTGGTGGGGTAAAGATTACTGAGCCAGCAGCTGACTTAGCAGTTTTACTGGCGATTCAATCATCTTTAAAAAATAAAGCCTTACCAAAAGATCTTGTTGTGTTTGGGGAAGTTGGCTTAGCAGGGGAGATTCGTCCATGTCCACGTGGACAGGAGCGTCTACGCGAAGCATCAAAATTAGGTTTTAAGAAAGCAATTATTCCCAAAGCGAATATGCCCAAGGGTGCATCTTTTGAGAATATGGAAATACATGCCGTCGAGCGTATCGAGGCGGCGTTTAATTTAGTAAAAGATTTTTAGTCCGGTAATGGCTGATCGAATTTTTATTAGAGCAGACTTTGCACGTTTTATACAGATAACGACGCGCTGGTCTGATAATGACGTATACCGGCATGTTAATAATGTTGTATATTTTTCTTTTTTTGATACAGCCGTCAATCAATACCTGCTTGAACAAGGTGTTTTGGATTTTGACCATAGTCCCTTGGTTGGTTTGGTAGTTGATAATCACTGCCAATTTTTCCGTTCAGTCTGTTTTCCAGATACCGTTCAAGTTGGTATTTGTGTTGAAAAAATTGGTAATTCGAGTGTGGTGTATCGACTTGGAATATTTAAAAATACTGAGGAAGCAATTTGTGCTTTAGGGCAGTTTACGCATGTTTATGTAGATCGTCAGACGCACAGGCCACAATCGATTCCGCAGAATATTCGGGATGTTTTAGAAAGCTTGCGTCTGTAAAAGGATTAGCTTTTATTTTTAGAGCACATGATCTGCAGAAAAATACACAGTCCTACCACTTACGGTAAGTCAGCATAGTTCATTAAACCAACCTGTGTATTGCCAGCGGCGACTTCTAGCCAAAGAACCACGAGGTCAGGAAAGGCACGCTGAAAATGTTCATACTCATTGCCGATTTCCAGTACGAGTACTCCACGAGCCGTTAAGTATTCTTTTGCCCGAGCTAGAACTTGGCCAATGAAATCCATACCGTCTAGACCTCCAGCCAGGGCATGTCGTGGTTCTGCTAGATACTCAGGCGGCAGAGTCGACATGGTGGCGCTATTAACATAAGGTGGATTACAAAGAATTACATCAAAACGGTTCGAATCATTTGGATCATCCAGAGCATTCCATAAGTCGCCACAATACAGTTCGATCGCATCCGTTAATTCAAATTTGGCAATATTCTGACAAGCTAATTCCAAGGCTTTCGGGTCAATGTCTGTAGCTGTAATTTCTAAATCTGGGCAGTGCTTGGCAAGTAGGATTGCTAGAGAGGCATTACCAGTACAAAGATCAAGTGCTCGTCCTGCAGCAGGTAGCCAGGAGTCGAGAATTTGGTTACTGATTAATTCGGCGATGAATGAGCGTGGCACGATACTGCGTTCATCACAATCAAAAACCTCTCCCATTAGCCAAGCTTCACCTAGGAGATAAGCTAGAGGCTTACGCGTATTGATACGCGTTGTAACGAGTTGGCTAGCTTTTTCTAAAACAGTCAAAGGAAGTGATTGCTCAAGTTGTGTTAGTAAAGAGCTGGGTGATACATCTAGACAGTAGGCTAAGATCCATAGGGCCTCACTATCGGCATCGACTGCGCCATGTCCAAAAAATAATTCCGCTTGATTGAGTTGATTGCTTAGTTTTTCCCAAGCCTGATCGATGGTAATGGGCGTATTCAATGCGAGATAAGTAGCTCTAACGTTCGGCGATAAATATTTTTTAAAGACTCAATATCGGGCAACGCAATGTGTTCATTGACTTGATGAATCGATGCATTGATTGGACCAAACTCGACAACTTGAGGGCATATTTTAGAAATAAAGCGACCATCACTGGTGCCACCAGTTGTGGAGAGCTCAGCATGCACGCCTACCTCAGCCAATATAGCGGACTGTAATACCTGACATAATTCGCCTTGCGGGGTCAAAAATGGTTCGCCGCTTTGGTTCCAAGAAATGTCATATTGAATTTGATGCTTGTTCAGAATTTTAGTGACTTGATCAATTAAACCCTGGGCAGTACTCGTTGTTGCAAAGCGAAAATTAAAGTCGATTACGGCCACACCTGGTATCACGTTTGTAGCTCCTGTACCAGCATGAAAATTGGATACTTGCCAGGTTGTTGGGGGAAAGTATTCATTACCCTGATCCCATTGGATATTGGCTAGTTCACTGAGAACCGGGGAAATATCATGAATAGGGTTTTGGGCCAAATGCGGATAAGCAACATGGCCTTGAATCCCTTTGACGGTGAGCTTCGCGGATAAAGACCCTCTTCGACCATTTTTGATGACATCGCCAAATCGATTCGAACAAGTTGGCTCACCGACAATACAAAAATCGAGTTTAGTTTGTCGCTCAGCTAGTTTTTGGCAAACCACGACAGTGCCATCGGTGTTCGTTGGACCCTCTTCATCGCTGGTAAGTAAAAAGGCAATAGATCCTTGATGGTTCGGGTTTTTTTGCACAAATTCTTCGGTTGCAATTACAAAAGCAGCCAGTGAGCTTTTCATATCAGCAGCTCCACGACCAAATAATTTTCCGTCTCGGATCGAGGGTGTAAAGGGATCTGTTTGCCATTTTTCCAGAGGACCCGTAGGAACAACATCGGTATGGCCTGCAAAGACTAAACAAGGACCATTTTTACCAGCTGCACCATGGCGTATCGCCCATAAATTCGTTACCCGAAAATCATCAGGTCCACTCATCATGGTTTCGCATTCGAATTCGATGGCGCGCAGGCGTTTAGCGATTAACTCTTGCAGGCCACCATCAATTGGCGTCACTGAAGGGTGAGAAATCATTACTTGGGTAAGTAATTGGGTCGGCGTGAAATGATCAGAGAAAAGCATGCTTATGAGCTTAAAAATGAGAGATATTTCGTGGCATGAAAACCGACTTGTATTTGGTCGTTTTTAACCAAAGTAGGTCGTTTGA
This sequence comes from Betaproteobacteria bacterium, assembly GCA_009927445.1. Lineage (GTDB taxonomy): Bacteria > Pseudomonadota > Gammaproteobacteria > Burkholderiales > Burkholderiaceae > Polynucleobacter. The sequence continues at coordinate 30,187 of RFMZ01000207.1, read as the reverse complement.
GTAATGTTGGCTTGGCAATTAACATTTGAATTGCCTGATTACTTTGCTCAAATTGTAATTTTTCTGCATCAGAAAGTTTTTTCCATGTAGTACCCTGCCGATTAACGAGCTGATCAAGCGGAACTTGCTCTAGCCATCTTTCGAGAAGTTGGCTGGTTGGTGCTTGTTTCTTATAGTCGATAAAAACGAAATCATATTGGTTTTGATTTAACCATATTTTTGCCTTTTGGACACTAGAGCAATTAGAAATTCCGTACAACTGAATCGACATTTAATCTCTAAGTAGTTCGTTAATCGCTGTTTTTGCGCGGGTTTGCGCATCGACCTTTTTGACAATAATAGCAGCATACAAACTGTATTTACCGTTTACGGAGGGTAGCGATCCAGGCACAACTACTGAGCCAGCTGGCACTCGACCGTAATGCACCTCACCCGTTTCACGATCATAGATTTTTGTGCTTTGGCCGATGTAGACACCCATTGATAGAACGCTATTTTCTTCGATCACTACGCCTTCGACCACTTCCGATCTAGCGCCGATAAAACAGTTATCTTCAATAATTACAGGCCCAGCTTGGACTGGTTCGAGTACTCCACCGATACCAACACCACCAGACAAGTGAACATTTTTACCGATTTGGGCGCAAGATCCGACTGTCGCCCAAGTATCAACCATGGATCCTTCATCGACATAGGCGCCGATATTGACATAAGAGGGCATCAGAACAACATTTTTGCCAATAAACGAGCCACGCCTGGCGATTGCTGGCGGGACAACTCGAAAACCGCCATTCTGAAAATCGGCCGGGGAGTAGTTTGCAAACTTACTAGGAACCTTATCAAAGAATTGGGTAAAACCACCAGCGGTCATGACTTCGTTATCTTGTAATTTAAAAGATAATAAAACAGCTTTTTTAATCCACTGGTGCACTTCCCACTGGCCGACAGCTTTTCGGGTAGCAACGCGCAGACTGCCATCATTTAGGCCCTGAATCACTTCGGCGACAGCTGCATGCAATTGGGCAGGGGCATTTTGGCTTGAATAATTGGCTCTGTTTTCCCAGGCTTGATCGATCAGGTTTGGTAAAGATTCTTTTGAATGTGTGTTCATCATGGTGATAATTGTTCAATTTTAAAAAGTTAGACCAGTTTATTTTATATCGTGAATGAAAATTATGGCGAAATACTGTGGTTTGATCCTCAGACTTGATATCATCATTGTTTAATCGAAATAATTGATACTGCCGTGCGACTCAAATCCATCAAATTAGCTGGTTTTAAATCCTTCGTTGACCCGACCCATTTTGACCTTCCCGGTCAGTTAATTGGCGTTGTTGGCCCGAACGGCTGTGGTAAATCCAACATTATTGATGCCGTGCGGTGGGTTTTAGGTGAGTCTCGGGCTAGTGAGCTCCGTGGTGAGTCGATGCAAGATGTGATTTTTAATGGCTCAGGATTACGAAAGCCCTCTGGGAGGGCCAGTGTTGAGCTTGTTTTTGATAATACCGATGGGCGAGCTTTAGGGCAGTGGTCCGCCTTTGGTGAAATATCTGTAAAACGTGTACTTACACGAGATGGCGCCTCTAACTATCTGATTAATCAACAAAGTGTTCGACGTAAAGATATCCAAGATATGTTTTTAGGAACAGGTCTTGGGCCTCGGGCTTATGCAATTATTGGTCAGGGCATGATCTCTAGAATTATTGAGGCCAAGCCAGAAGAGTTAAGAATTTTCTTAGAAGAGGCCGCTGGTGTTTCCAAATACAAGGAGCGCCGGAAAGAAACCGAGTCTCGTTTAGAAAGTACGCAAGAGAATTTGACGCGTGTACGAGATATTCTTCGAGAACTAGATGCCCAGTTAATTAAATTAGAATCACAAGCGCAAGTTGCAGGACTATTCCAAGAATATCAGTCCAGTATGCAAAGTAAGCAACATTTGCTGTGGTTTATGCGAATGACGCAGGGTGAAACTGAGCGGCAACGCCACAATGAAAGAATCCGTACGGAACAGGTTTTATTAGAAGAGCGAATTGCTCTGTTGAGGTCTTCTGAATTGTCTTTGGAAAATACAAGAGCGGATCAATACGTTTTACAAGATGAAGTATCACAAGCGCAAGCGGCTTTGTATGAAGTGACTGCCGCGGTTGCTCAGACCGAGTCTGAAATCCGTTTTGCCAACGAATCGAAGTTACGCTTACAAGCTCAAATTACGGATCTGATTACACAAAAAAATCGCTGGCAAGGGCAATTAGATCAGGCGACTGAACAATTTGCTGCAGTTTGTGCGCAGCTAGAGCAATCAAGTGCTGATGATAGTCAGTGTCAAGCTGATTTAAGTGCACATGAAAGTATTCTTCCGGAGTTAGAAGTTCTTTGGAAAAATTCGCAACAGACAGTTGAAACTACCCGATCTGCGTGTTCAGAAATTGAAAAAGAACTCGCCCGAATCCAGTCATTAGCCCAAAGCCTCAGCTCACAGGCCGAGCAAACTGAGCAACGCTTAGTGCGTTTAAAGATTGATTTTGAGCAATTAATTCGGCCTGATTCACAGGCTCTTTTGACCGCTCAAGACCGCTTACAAAGTGCTCTAAAAAAGCGCGACGATGCGCAGTCCAAAAGACTTTTATCCGAACAGCAAATTTTACAAGCTGATCAGGCTAGGGCTAAGGATCAAGAACAGTTCCAAATCACGCATCAGGCCGTGCAGCAAACCCAAGCAAAGCTCTCTGCTCTTAAAAATATTCAAGAACAGGTTCTTGCGCAGGGAAAATTAATGCCATGGTTACAAAAAAATGATCTGGCTACGTTGCCGCGTCTTTGGCAAAAAATTCAAGTTGAATCAGGCTGGGAAAGGGCCGTTGAATCTGTTTTACGAGAACGTATTGGTGCTATTGAAGCCCAAAGTCTAGCAGCGATTATTCAATATGAAGAGCAAACACCGCCTAGTCGCGTAGCTTGGTTTTTAGCAAATGCACAACCTGCCGCGACCAAAGATGTAGTTGCTGCCTCGTTAACCCCGCTATTGAGCAGAATTCAGGTTCGCGATTTGGCCTTATCTGGGGCTTTAAGTGATTGGTTAGCACTCGTTTATGTGACTGAATCTGTGCAAGAGGGAGTGGCTCGTCGAGAAGAATTACCTACAAGTGGTGTTTTTGTAACGACCAAGGGACATTTAATCTCTCGAGTTGGCGTGCAATTGTATGCTGAAGATAACGAGCAAGCTGGCCTGATTATTCGTGCTAAGGAGTTAGAAGGTTTAGAAAAACAACTCAAGTCGGAGCAGTTTTTGTTAGATGAGGCTCAAAGCCACCTGAGTCAAGCGCAGGGAAATTATCAGCAGGCCCATCATCAATCTGTGTCTGATCGCCAAGCTGTCGAGCAATCTGTCAAGGATGCCCACCGGTTTGAGGTGGAAGCGATGCAATTACTACAAGCTGAAGAACAGTATTCTGTTCGTGCGGCACAGGTCCAACAAGAACTTGCAGAGACGGCTGTTTTACGCGATCAAATTCAAACGCGTATTTTTGATAATGTGGTTAATACCGAGTCACAAACAGCCCAGTTATCTCTCTCACAAGCAAGTTTTGATGAGGCTGTGCTGGCCCATGAAGTGCATTCGCAGTCACGCAGTGTAGCGATTCAAAAGCGGCAAGAATTACAATCAATTGCCCAAGAAGCATCCTTTGAAGTGCGTTCTTTGAGGCAACGTCAAACTGATTTAGAACGTGATATGCGCTCTGCCACTGAGCAATTAGAGGCCCTCAATCAAACTCAGCAGACCGCGCAAGCAGAATTAGAGCAATTAACTGACCTACGCGCACAAGAACTTCTGCAAGAACTCTTGGAGAGTCGGTCAGGTAAAGAAAATGCTTTAGCTGATGTGAGAACACGTTTTGATGCCTTGATGTTTGACTTAAAAGAACTCGATGAGAAGCGTCTTGGTTATGAGAAGGAAATTGAGCCGATACGGGAAAAAATTACGGCTGCACAATTAAAAGAACAGGCCGCACGTTTATCTGTTGAACAATTTGAGACCTTGTTAAAAGATAATCATGCGGACTTCAATGAGTTACAAACTGCTGTCACTGATGATGTGCAATTGCCGAACTTACAACATCAAGTCAACGACTTACAGACAAAGATTACAGCATTAGGCCCAGTAAATATGGCTGCTCTTGATGAATTAAAAACCTCTAGCGAGCGTAAGAGCTTCTTAGATGCCCAGTCGGCAGACCTCAATGAAGCTATTCAAACACTGACTGATGCCATTATGAAAATTGATGGCGAAACTCGGGATTTATTACAGGCTACTTTTGATCAGGTCAACCAGCATTTTTCTGAAAATTTCCCAGCATTGTTTGGGGGAGGTACAGCTCGACTAGTCATGACTGGCGAGGAAATTTTAGACTCTGGTGTGCAGGTGATGGCTCAGCCTCCTGGGAAAAAGAATACAACGATTCATCTTTTATCAGGTGGTGAGAAAGCCTTAACTGCAATTGCTTTAGTATTTTCTCTCTTTCATCTTAACCCAGCACCATTTTGCTTACTCGACGAAGTGGATGCTCCATTAGATGATGCCAACACCGCAAGGTATGCCGATATTGTTGCCAAAATGTCGCAAAAAACCCAGTTTTTGTTTATTTCCCACAATAAAATAACGATGGAAATTGCGAACCAATTGATTGGTGTTACGATGCAAGAGCAGGGAGTTTCTAGAGTAGTGGCAGTCGATATTCAGGCTGCCACCGCATTGACCCAGAGTAAATAAACCTATGCCCGAAAGCATTCCTCCGTTTTTAGTACAGTTTGATTTGCAAATTGCGTTGCTCTTAATTGGCGCAGTTCTTATCTTGGCCTTGATGCTGTACAACTTATCAAAATCAAAAAAACAAAAGAAACAAACAACTGACGTTTATGGGGCTGACTATTTCTTAAATAAGTCAACCAGCGGGGATCCTTTTTTAGGACAAGACGCTAGTCGCATTGAACCTGGCCTAAAAGATGGGCAAGGTCAACTGGCTGACGACTTGGGGGCTAGTATTGGAAAAACCCCTGATTTGGTGACAGAAAAAAAATATATTTCCAAAATAGATCCGGCCATTGATTGTATCGTGATGTTTCGTTTTACGATGCCAGTTCGAGGTGAGGATGTGTTGATGCAACTTCAAAAATGGCCTAGTAATGAACCTTTTCGCATTGCCGTTGAAGGGTATTCGGAGGCGGTAAACGATGAGGCCATGTCGACTTGGGAAACTTTAAATAAAGACCATGCTTATCGCGAGTTACAAGTGAGTATTCAACTAGCTAATCGTAGGGGCCCTATACAAGGGGATACACTGACGGAATTTTTTGGTCTAGGCCAGCAATTAGCACAAGTTTTTGATGCGGAAATCGAGGTCCCGCCTTTACAAGATGTCCTTGAATTAGCCCAAGATCTCGATCAGTTTGCGGTGCAATGTGATATTCAACTTGGTTTTAGTTTGATGGCTAATATGAATAGTTGGGGTGCCAAAGAGATCGAGGCTGCCCTCATCAAAGAAGGTTTGAAGTTATCTCGAGAAGGAATGCATTTTAATTTTTACGCGGATGAAACCTTACTCTTTAAAGCACAAGTACCATCTCTTAATTATTTACGAGACGACCTACAAAAAGCACGTATTAAGCAAGTTTTATTTACTCTTGATGTGCCATTAGTGAATGAGTCGTTTCAGCCTTTTTTAAAAATGTTAAAGATTGCTCAAACATTAGCTCAAGAAATGGATGGACGTTTATTAGACGATAATGGCCAGTCCTTAGAGCCCTCTGCCATTGAAAGTATTTTGACGCATTTAAAGCCCATTTACGAGTTAATGCATTCTCGTCAAATTCTGCCGGGCTCCCCAACGGCCTCTCGACTATTTAACTAGGTTTTTGATGTCTGAAAATTTGGTAACTCGTTATCAATTTCTACAAGATGAATTGAAGATGCATGATCAGGCATATTATGATCAGGCTAGCCCATTGATCTCCGACAGCGAGTACGATCAGTTATATCGTGAACTATTAGCCATTGAATTAGCCCATCCGGACTGGGTCCAGCCAGATTCTATATCACAGCGTGTAAGTGGCCAAATCAATCAAGTTTTTTCGCCTGTTGAGCATGGAGTGGCCATGTTATCTTTGAACAATGCCCTGCATGAAGATGAGGTCTTAGCCTTTGATAAGCGGTGTAAAGAGTCCTTAGATATTGACTTAGTTGTATATGCTTGTGAATTAAAGTTTGATGGATTGGCTATTTCGATTCTATATGAAAAAGGTCAACTTACTCGGGCAGCTACAAGAGGAGATGGGGCGGTGGGTGAAAACGTCACGGATAACATTCGGACGATTCATGCCATACCAAAACAATTACAGGGTTCCAATATTCCAGATCGGGTTGAGGTTCGTGGCGAAGTCTTTATGCGTCGTTTTGATTTTGAAGAACTCAATAAAAAGCAATTGCTTGTCCAAGGTAAGCTATTTGCCAACCCTAGAAATGCGGCCGCTGGGAGCTTGCGACAGTTAGATCCGGCTATTACAGCCCAACGTCAACTTTCATTTTATGCCTATGGTATTGGCGAGTTTATTCCAGCGAGTTGGCGACCGTTGAGCCATGATCAGTTATTAGATCAACTAGCCCAATTTGGCTTACCTATTTGTACAGACCGGTGTATTGCAGTTGGTCCGACAAAGTTGCTGGAGTATTTTCATGGTGTTGCCCAAAGACGAAAAGACTTGCCATTTGATATTGATGGCGTGGTATATAAAGTCAATGCCTACGAATTACAAGAGCGCTTAGGTTATGTTTCTAGGGCTCCAAGATTTGCAATTGCACATAAATTTCCTCCTGAGCAAGCCACAACAATCGTCTTGTCTATTGAGGTACAGGTGGGGCGAACTGGAGCGATTACACCAGTAGCCCGTTTGGTGCCGGTCGTTGTAGGAGGCGTGACAGTGACGAACGCGACCTTACATAACGAAGATGAGATTGTTCGCAAAGATATCCGGGTTGGCGATACGGTCATTGTGCGTCGAGCAGGAGACGTAATTCCTGAAATCTTAAGCCATGTCATTACACTCAGACCGATTAATACGGCGGTGTTTGAGATGCCAACCAATTGTCCGATATGTCATTCTCCAATTGACAGGCAGGTAGGTGAGGCTATTGCCAGGTGTACTGGCGGTTTATTTTGTGACGCCCAAAGAAAACAGGCGATTATGCATTTTGCGCATCGACGGGCTATGAATATCGATGGCTTGGGTGAGAAGATTATTGAAAAACTAGTAGATGCCAAGCTTGTTTCTACTCCGGTGGATTTATACAGACTTACGAATAGTTTTTCTGCTTTGGTCGGGTTACTGTATCTTAACCCGAGTAACTCGCAAAAAAAGGACAGTATTCAGGATAAAAAATTAATCCAAAATTTATTAGATGCCATCGAGGGTTCCAAGAAGCCCCAATTGGGCCGGTTTATTTTTGCATTAGGGATACGTCATGTCGGTGAGACCACGGCGAAGGATTTAGCAAGGCATTTTCGATCGATTCATGGTGTGATGGACGCTTCCGAGAATGATTTACTGCAGGTTCGCGATATTGGTCCGGTTGTGGCTACTTCGATCGTGAATTATTTTGCGCAAGCTCATCAGCGTGAATTGATATTACAATTACTGGCCGCTGGGGTAGAGCCGCAAGTAGAAGAAATGAGTATATCGACCGAGGCGTTTTTTTTAGGTAAGACGGTCGTTTTAACAGGTACTTTACCTAACCTGTCAAGAGACGATGCAAAGGCTAGGTTAGAGGCTTTAGGCGCTAAGGTTACGGGATCGGTATCTGCTAAAACACATTATGTGATTGCTGGTGAAGAACCTGGTAGTAAACTCGAAAAGGCCGTTGAATTAGGAGTACCGGTACTTGATGAAGCTGCGCTATTAAAACTCTTAGGCAGTTAAATCATGATGGATTTAATGCGGCTACGAACTACCAGTTGTGTCGTTGGAAGAAAGAGCATTGAACGATGCTTAACAAAGCTGACTCTATATCGCTAGGGCTTCAATTAATTCAGTTTCAATTTGGATTTGCAGTTTTGGATTTAATTTTAATCGCTCTCCATCAAGCAAGAGAGTGTCCTCTACCCTTTCCCCAAGAGTATTAATTCGCGCATTTTTTAAAGAGATTTGATGTTTAGCCAAAATCCTAGAAACAGCGTAGAGAAGGCCAGCTCGGTCATTTGTGCTTAAGGATAAAACAAACAGTTCACTGCGCTCATCGGGGATGAGACTAACTCGAGGTTGAATTGGAAAGGTTCTCGATTGTCTAGACGTGCGCCCCTTTTGGACCTCGGGGAGGGGGGCTAATTGTTTTAGAGTTTTCAAGAGGTCATACTCAACCATTTGGATTAAGTCCCGATAAGAACCGATTTCTCGTCCTTGCACATGTAAGACCTCAAAAGTATCAAGCGCGTAACCCTTCAAGGTTGTATGAACATTAGCATCCAAAATCGTAAAGCCACTTTGATCGAGATAAGCTAGAATCCGAGCGAATAAATCAGTTTGATCTGGCAGGTAGACCACAATTTGAAGACCATCGCCAATTGGGGATAGGCGCGCTTTCACAATCGGCTCTATAGTCTTGACATGATTAAATAGATGGCGCGTAAGCCAGGCAATATTATTCGCATCATGCTTTAAGAAAAAGCCTACGTCTAAACTTTTCCAAAGTTCTAGGTGGGCATCTTGGTGAATGCCGTGCAGCCGGAGTTGCTCGAGGGCACTTTTCTGGCGCAGATCTAATTGCGAGTTGGCATCAAAGGATGCCCCACCCAAATATTGGAGCGTAGCACGATATAAATCCTCTAATAATTTACCTTTCCAGGCATTCCAGACCTTTGGACTTGTGCCACGAATGTCAGCGACAGTGAGAAGATAGAGCGCGGTTAGGTTGCGTTTTGTTTGTACTTTTTGAGCAAACAAGGCTATGATTTGTGGATCGTAAATATCTTTTTTCTGAGCAATCTGACTCATACTCAGGTGCTCTGCGACTAAAAATGAAACGAGATCAGCGTCTTCTTTGGCAATACTGTGCTGGGTACAAAATAGCTTGACATCTTTTTTCCCTAGCTCTGAATGATCACCACCTCGTCCCTTAGCAATATCGTGAAATATGGCGCCTAGGACTAAGATCCATGACTGATCAAAATTAGCTGCTAATTCGCTACAAAAAGGAAATTCATGGGCTAATTCAGCCACAAAAAATCTACGAACATTTTTTAAAACAGTCATTATGTGTTGGTCAACGGTATACACATGAAATAAATCATGTTGCATTTGTCCTACAATTTTTCGAAACGGTGGAAGATATCTACCGAGAACACTAGTTTGGTTCATTAAATGTAAGGTTCTTGTAATACCTGTAGTTTGCTTAATGATGGCTAAAAATACTTGTCGATTTTCGGGCTGATTCCGCCAAGATGCATTCATTAACTCTCTGGCGTTATAAATTGCGCGCATGGTTTGGGTAGAAAATCCAGTTAATTGGGAGTAACTGGCAAAAAGTAAAAAAGTTACTAAAATTTGATCCGGCTTTTTTTCAAAAAGGAGTGGATCCAAGATATCTAACTGACCTTGCCGATCAATAAAATATTCCGACAGCGGCAGTGGCGTAAGCGCTTTTTGAGGAAAAATCAACGCTTCGATATTTTGAATAAGAATTTCATTTAATTGGGTTACAGCTTTAGCGGCCCAGTAATACTTTCGCATGATTTGCTCGCTTGCTCTTTTTACTTTGGTACTAGTTAAGCCAAAGCTTTCTGCCAGAGCTGTTTGCGCCTCAAAAATTAATACATCTTGACGCCGCTTGGATAAAAGATGTAATTGTGCCCTGATTTTTTGGAGAGTTCTTTGATTTTTGGATAGCTCTTTTTCTTCGTGGGCTGTAATGATGCCACGTTGATAGAGGTCTTTAAAACTAGCCCCTAGATGAGCGGCTTTTGTCATCCACAAAATAACTTGCAAGTCCCGCAGGCCACCAGGACTTTCTTTACAGTTTGGCTCTAGGGCGTAGGGTGTGTTTTGATATTTTTGATGGCGTTGCCGAAGCTCTAAAAGTTTTTCCAAGAAAAATGAGCGGCAATCCATTGCTTTGTCAAAAGCTATCTGAAACTGTGTGTAAAGTTCGATATTACCAAGTAGATAGCGTGACTCTAAGAGGGAGGTGCGCACAGTAATATCTTTGGCTGATTCGTTCAGGCATTCATCTAAATTGCGGACTGAGGACCCTATTTCAAGACCATAATCCCAGCATAAAGAAACGAATTTTTCGAGTTGTTCACCATATTTTTGAGCAACCAGTTCGATATGTTGTTCATTGTGCAAGAACAAAATATCTACATCAGAAAAAGGGAATAACTCATTTCTACCAAATCCACCCACAGCAATCAAGGTTGGCATTTGTTGGGTATTAAATTGATCAAGGCCGGCTTTGAGCCATGCTTCCTTGAGGATCGTCTCAGCGGCAGCGCTTAAATTTTTAGTCAGTTTAGTGACCTGTTGACTAGCATTAAATTGCTCGAAAAGTTTCGTTTTAATTTCTAAAAACTTGTTCATTAGGTGTACAGGAGATTTTCAAGCAATGGACGTATTTCCGGAAATCTGAGGTTTAACAATTTCTGGGGGTTCTGGGCAGTTTTGGGAGCTTGTTAGGACTTCGACGCCGTTTTGTGTCACTAGGACGGTATGTTCCCACTGTGCTGAAAGGCTACGATCTTTTGTTTTTACAGTCCACAAATCGGGCATGGTTCGAATATCTCGTTTGCCGGCATTAATCATGGGTTCGATCGTAAAAGTCATTCCTTCTTCTAGTTTGTCACCTGTTTTTGGTTTGCCATAGTGCAGGATTTGCGGATCTTGATGAAATACTTTACCAATTCCGTGACCACAATATTCCCTAACTACGGAGTAACCAGCTTTTTCAGCATGTCTTTGGATCGCATGGCCGATATCTCCAAGTTGGGCTCCCGGTTTAACTTGTGCGATACCAAGCCACATACATTCGAAGGTGATTTGAGAAAGACGTTTTGCCATGATTGAAACTTCACCCACTAAGAACATCCGACTGGTATCGCCAAAATAGCCACTTGGGGTAATGACCGTAATATCAATGTTTACGATATCACCTGATTTAAGAAGGCGTTCGCTCGGAATGCCGTGGCAAATCACATCATTGACGGAGGTGCAAATAGCCTTCGGGAAGGGCGGATAACCGGGTGGTTGATAATTTAGGGGGGCTGGAATCGTTTTTTGCACATCCCGCATATAGGCATGGCAAAGCCGGTCTATTTCTTCCGTGGAGATACCTACCTGAACATGCGGTGCGATATGGTCTAGTACTTCACTGGCCAACTGCCCTGCTTGACGCATCGCCTGAATGTCTGATTCTTTAGTAAAAAGTTCTCTCATACTGGAATTATGGCTGAAAGTAGCTTATAATGCTAAAACTTTGTTGAGCATTGATTATTTTTTGTCGTTATTGCCTTTGTTTTCAAAGATTTTTAATTTGAATTCATTTTAGCCAATACTTGATCAGAAATATCATTCAACAGAGAATCTCGAGTCAAACCATCCGGGGTGGCGCTTTTTAGCGTAATCAGGATTTGACTTTCGTTTAACCCTTAGGAGAATTGAATTATGTCAGTGACAATGCGTCAGATGCTAGAAGCTGGATGCCATTTTGGGCATCAAACCCGTTTCTGGTCACCCAGAATGGCCCCATTCATTTACGGCCATAGAAATAAAATCCACATTATTAACCTCGAAAAAACGTTACCGTTATTTCTAGAGGCTACCAAATTTGCGCGCACAATTGCAGCCAATCGTGGAACAATTTTGTTTGTCGGAACCAAAAGACAATCTAAAGACATCATTGCAGAGGAGGCCGCTCGGGCTGGAATGCCATATGTTGATGCCCGTTGGTTAGGCGGTACTTTAACGAACTTTAAGACTGTCAAAGGTTCCATTAAGCGTTTAAAGGAAATGACTGCTGCGCGCGAGACCGGTGATTGGGAGCGCTTAGCTAAAAAAGAAGCTTTGATGAATGAACGTGAAGTAGATAAGTTGCAGAAGTCTTTAGGCGGTATTCAAGAGATGGCGGGTATTCCGGAAGCGATTTTTGTAGTAGATATTGGTTATCACAAAATTGCCTTAACGGAAGCAAAAAAATTAGGTATTCCAGTAATCGCTGTGGTTGATACGAACCACTCCCCAGATGGCGTAGATTACATTATTCCAGGTAATGATGACTCTAGTAAAGCGGTGGCTTTATATGTGCGTGGTATGGCTGATGCCATTTTAGAAGGTAAGGCTTCTGCCATGTCACAATTGGTCGAAGCGATTAAAGATCCTGAAGAAGCTATTCATGAGGAAGGAAAGGCAGAGTAAATGGTTGCAATTACAGCTAGCATGGTGGGAGAGTTGCGCGCTAAAACCGATGCGCCGATGATGGAGTGTAAGAAAGCTCTAACCGAAGCCCTTGGTGATATGGCCCGTGCCGAAGAAATTTTACGTGTCAAACTTGGTAGTAAGGCGAGTAAAGCAGCATCAAGAATTACAGCGGAGGGCGTAATTACCTCCCTGATTGATGGTCATCAAGGAGTGCTTTTAGAAATTAATTGTGAAACAGATTTTGTTTCAAAAAACGATGATTTCTTAAAATTTGCGAGTGACTGTGCCAGTTTGATCGTACATAGTAAGCCAAAGGATGTTGCAAGTTTGTTGGCTCTTCATCTTGGTGAAAAGACGGTTGATGGAGTCCGCTCCGAGTTAATTGGGAAAATTGGGGAAAACTTATCGATTCGTCGTTTTCAGTTATTTTCCGGTTCTAACCAATTGGTATCTTACTTACATGGTACCCGGATCGGCGTGATGGTTGAATTTGTAGGCGATGAGGTTGCTGCCAAAGATGTGGCAATGCATATTGCAGCTATGAAGCCGGTTGCTTTATCGACTGCAGAAGTACCTGCTGAGAAAATTGCCATTGAGCGCAGCGTTGCTGAGCAAAAAGCTGCTGAGTCTGGGAAGCCGCCTGAGATAGTTGCCAAGATGGTTGATGGTTCAATACAGAAGTATTTGAAAGAGGTTTCTTTACTAAACCAAACTTTTGTGAAGAATGATAAACAAACTGTAGAACAGATGCTCAAACAGCAACAAACGACGATTCACTCTTTCACCATGTATATCGTGGGCGAGGGAATTGAAAAGCGTCAAGATGATTTTGCTGCTGAAGTAGCAGCGCAAGTTGCTGCAGCAAAAGGTACAGCTTAGTTAGTTCATTGGTGGGCGGGTTTAAGAGCGTTCGGGGTTAAAGAGCGGGGTAAAGAGCGCGGATTTGGCCCTGCAGCGCAACATTGCTATGGAATTTATCAGATTGAATCGCAGTGGAGTTGTAGTAAACATTGAAAACAGTAATCTAGGCTTATAGTTATCATAATATGAGTACTTATCTGAAAGATCATAATGACAGCCTTTAAAAGTGTTCTTCTCAAGTTGTCTGGTGAAGCCTTAATGGGAAACGACGCATTTGGGATTAATCCAACAACTATTGAATCGATGGTTTCGGAAATTGCTAAAGTTGTTCAGTTAGGGGTGCAATTAGCTATCGTCATTGGGGGCGGAAACATCTTTAGAGGAGTTGCTGGCGGTGCTGCTGGAATGGACAGAGCTACTGCAGACTATATGGGGATGCTGGCTACGATGATGAATTCTCTTGCCTTGCAAGATGCCCTTCGCCAGCAAGGAGTTGAAGCTAGAGTGCAATCGGCATTACGGATGGATCAGGTTGTAGAGCCCTATATACGACCTCGAGCTATTCGGCATATGAGTGAGGGCAAAGTAGTTATTTTTGCAGCCGGCACTGGTAATCCTTTTTTTACGACTGATACCGCTGCAGCCTTGCGTGGAGCTGAGATGGGAGTTGATATTGTCCTAAAGGCCACCAAAGTTGATGGTATTTACTCGAGTGATCCCAATAAGAATCCGGATGCGGTGCGTTATGAATCGATTACGTTTGATGAGGCCATTGTCAAGAATCTTCAGGTAATGGATGCTACAGCTTTTGCACTTTGTCGTGATCGACAATTGCCGATTAAGGTATTTTCTATTTTTAAAGAAGGTTCTCTGTTGCGGGTTGTAAATGGTGAAAAAGAGGGTACTTTAGTACACGTTTAATGAGGGAGTTTGTATGGCATTGAATGAAGTCATTAGTAATACAGATCAAAAAATGATCAAGTCCATTGATTCTTTCAAAGGGTCGCTATCTAAAATACGCACTGGACGAGCGCATACCGGTCTTTTAGAGCATATTCTGGTTGATTATTATGGCAATCCCACGTCCTTGACTCAAGTTGCCAATCTGGGCTTGGCAGATGCAAGAACTATTACTGTTACCCCATGGGAAAAGCCGATGGTTGCGGTAGTTGAAAAAGCGATCCGCGACGCGGATTTAGGTTTAAACCCATCAACACAGGGCAATGTCATTCGTGTTCCTATGCCAGCGCTCACCGAAGAGCGTCGAAAAGAGTTGGTTAAACTAGTTAAGTCTGAGGGTGAGGACGCTAAAATAGCAATTCGTAACTTACGAAGAGATGCGAATGAGGGCTTAAAAAAACTTTCGAAGGATAAATTGATATCTGAGGATGATGAGCGTAAATCGCAGGATGTCGTTCAAAAAAGCACGGATAAGTTTGTTGCTGAAGTTGATAAGTTAGTACAAGATAAAGAAAAAGAAATCATGACAGTGTAGTTCGTATGATTGACTTAATAACTTTGTTATGATTAAACGATTCCCACTTGATGTTTAGCACCTATATGATCAGTTCTACATTAGCAGTTCCAGAAGTATCTGCAGTACCTAAGCATATTGCGATCATCATGGATGGCAATGGTCGCTGGGCTAATCAGCGTTTTTTACCGAGAGTTGCAGGACATAACCGCGGTTTGGATACGGTTCGCAAGACGGTCGAAAACTGTGTCCAAGCAGGAGTCAAATATCTGACTTTGTTTGCTTTTAGCTCTGAAAATTGGCGTCGGCCGACCGATGAGGTAAATTTTCTGATGAGTCTATTTTTAAAGGCTTTAGATAAAGAAGTAGCTCGTCTGAACAAGAACAATATTCGACTTCGCGTGATTGGTGATTTACAGGCATTTTCGGATGAGATTCAAGAGCGTATCCAAAAAGCCGAGACTTTGACGGCTCAAAATACGGGATTAGTTCTGACAATTGCAGCCAATTACGGTGGTCGGTGGGATATTCTCAATGCCACGCGCTTAGCCTTGGTTAATAATCCTCTTATTTCGCCCGATGATATTGATGAGAATTGGTTAAATCCTTACTTAGCCATGTCTTATGCCCCAGAGCCGGATTTATTTATTCGTACAGGAGGCGAGCAGCGGGTAAGTAATTTCTTGTTATGGCATTTGGCTTATACCGAGATGTATTTTACCGATACGTTTTGGCCTGATTTTGATTTGAAACAGTTTCAAAAAAGTCTCGAATGGTATCGATTACGTGAGCGACGATTTGGCCAAACAGGACATCAATTGCTAGAGAATCAACTCGTTAAAAATGCTTAAAGCGCGAGTTTTTACGGCAATCGCTTTATTCGTTATTTTTTTACCAGTTTTTTTTCTGCTCCCAAAGTCCTATTTATATATCGTTTTAAGCTTTGTAATTAGCCTTGCTGCCTGGGAGTGGGCTCGACTTATTTGGCCCAATAATCCGTTTCGTCCTGTTGGATATGCTGTCTTCGTGCAAGTTATTTTGCTGTTCAGTTATCTCGCGTTGCAGCGTATTATTTTTGACTCCTTGAGCATGTCTGATGCAGTCTTTTATTTTTTACAGGCCATGCTTTTGGGTAGTGTTTTCTTCTGGGTCGTTTGTGCGCCATACTTATTAAAGATAGGACTGTTGATACAAATCGATCGTTATACGTTCTTTTTGGGTGTGGTTGGCATTTTTGTTTTTGTGAGCGCTTGGTATGCCTGTATCTTATTGAGAAATACTGATTTATGGTTGTTTATGAGTATTTTGATAGTTGTTTGGTCGGCTGATATTGGCGCTTATTTTGTTGGTAAAAAATGGGGAAAGACTAAGCTAGCAGCATTGATTAGCCCAGGAAAATCTTGGGAAGGCGTTTTTGGCGGATTGGGATGCGTTTTGATGGTCTTTTGTATAGTCAAAGGATTTGGTTTGTTAGATCATTTTGAGACACATTTTCAGCTCAAATTTTTCTTTAGTGTAATCTTTTTAATGGGTATGAGCGTGGTTGGAGATTTATTCGAATCTTTACTCAAAAGACTAGCAGGTCAAAAGGATAGTAGCCAGCTTTTACCTGGACATGGTGGCGTACTTGACCGTTTAGATGCTTTATTACCCACTTTACCCATTGCCGCAGTTTTATTGCAATTGCTTCGATGAAAAAGTTATGCATTCTTGGCTCGACTGGCTCGATTGGTGAAAATACCCTCGATATAGTTAGACAGCACCCGGACTTATACCGTATTGTTTCATTATCTGCCCACACTCAGATCGACAAACTGGCTAAACAAGTACTGGAGTTTCTGCCCCAATTAGTGGTTGTCGCCAATCAAGCATTAGCCCAAAAAATATCGAGCATGATTGATCTAAACCAAACCTGTGTTTTATGGGGTGAGGCTGGTCTTCTTGAAGCGGTCCTCCATCCAGAAGTCGATACGGTAATGGCTGCCATTGTAGGGGCAGCTGGACTATTACCCACCCTGGAATCGGCTCGTTCTGGCAAGCGCGTTTTGTTAGCCAATAAAGAAGCTTTAGTGATGTCTGGTCAGTTAATGATGAATGCGGCTAAGCAGCATGGGGCTATCTTATTGCCAATTGATAGCGAGCATAATGCGATATTTCAGTGCTTATCTCGGTCAACTGAAACTCATAGCGATTCTGGGGCAGGTGTGGAGGAGTTGATTCTGACAGCTTCGGGGGGGCCGTTTTTACATGTTTCCGTGGCAGAATTGTCTCAGGTAACTCCTGATCAGGCTTGCGCTCATCCCAACTGGGTGATGGGTCGAAAAATTTCTGTTGACTCGGCAACGATGATGAATAAAGGCTTAGAGTTAATTGAGGCGATGTGGTTGTTTAATATGCCACCTGAAAAAATTCAAGTGTTGATACATCCACAAAGTGTTATTCATTCGATGGTGCGCTATATTGATGGATCCGTCCTTGCGCAGTTAGGACAGCCAGACATGCGAACACCGATCGCCTACGGTTTGGCTTGGCCAAATCGGACTAGTTCTGGGGTTGCACCACTCCATTTGGAGGAGCTATCGCAATTAACTTTTCTAAAGCCAGATATCAAAAGGTTCCCAGCTTTACGTCTAGCTAGGGACGCGGCGATAGCTCGCGGTACAGCGCCTACTATCTTAAATGCCGCTAATGAGATTGCAGTGGCCAGTTTTTTAGACAATCAGATTCCATTTACATGCATTGACCAGGTGGTAGAAGCAACACTTGAGCGACTTGCTAGTGTGTCGGCTGATAGTATTGAGATAATCATGATGGCTGATCAAGAGGCAAGAGATTTAGCTAAAAAAGAGATCGAGCGTATCTTAAGGAAATAGATGATGACTATACTGGCGTTTTTACTGGCAATCCTTATTTTGGTGGGGTTTCACGAATTTGGGCATTACATAACTGCCAAATTCTGTGGGATTATTGTGGAGCGATTTTCGATTGGTTTTGGACCTGTACTTTGGAAAAAAACACCCAAAAACCCTTTTGATACGGAGTTTGTTCTCTCAGCAATTCCGCTTGGTGGCTACGTTAAACTTCTTGATAGTAAGGAGCGTTCAGATTTAACAGTAGACCAGGCAGGTAAGGCATTTGATCAACAAGTTCTTTGGAAGAGATCTCTGGTTGTTGCGGCCGGTCCTTTTGCGAATTTTTTATTAGCTTGGGTTTTACTAAGCGCCTTATTTTTAAGTAATCCGATGCAGGTCAAGCCCATTCTAGATGATCCTAATACCAATACAATAGCCGCCATGGAGGGGGTTGAAGCCGGCGATGAGGTGAGGGGATTTGCCCTCTTAGATGCGAATGTTGCGGAGCAGGCAGTCAATTTTGAGGATATCCCAAGTTGGAACCGACTGCGGTGGAAGCTGTTAAGAGCAATATTTTCAGGCGAAGGATTTGCTTTAGAAGTTGATCATGAGTCTAAAGGGGTCTACCGGATCGATTTTCCAAAAGAAAAGATTCAATCGCTGAATATGGAGCAAGACTTATTTGAACAGCTTGGTTTAAAAATGCGGCGATCTACCCCAATGGCGACATTTCGGTTAGAAACCTCTTTTTTTCAGGCGTTGACCTTAGCATCTGATCGGGTTTATGACATTACGGTTGTATCTATCATGAGTATTCGAGCGCTGGTGTTGGGTGAGGTTTCATTTTCACAAATTAGTGGGCCAATTGGTATTGCCAATATGGCCGGTCAGTCTGCTCAATCGGGACTCATTCCTTACTTAGGATTTTTGGCATTAATCAGTATTAGCCTAGGGCTCATGAATTTGCTGCCTTTGCCCATGCTTGACGGTGGGCAATTAGTGTTTGATTTTTGGGAGTTTATCTATGGTAAAGGCGTATCCGCGGATTTTAAAGCGATTGCTGTTAAATTAGGCTTGGGAGGTATTTTAATACTTACAGGGATTGCAGTTTTTAACGATATCTCTCGTTTGTTTCATGGATAATAGAATCTATGGGAGAAGATTTATCTTGCTGACCTGTAATAGGTTTAAAATATTCAAAACATTGATTTAAAGAGCCATTTTGTTGAAAATTAGAAAAAATAAACTTCATCTATCGATACTATCTGCCCTTACTTGTGCATCGATCACATGGACTCTGTCTTCTCATGCCGCTGAGCCCTTTATAGTTAAAGATATTCGTATTGAAGGATTACAACGGGTTGAACCGGGTACTGTTTTCAATTATTTAAATGTGAAGGTTGGCGAATCATTTGACGACAGCATGGGTGCTGACGCAATTCGTGGATTGTTCAATACAGGATTTTTTAAAGATGTTCAGGTCCAAGTCGATAACGGGGTTCTGGTGGTTTTAGTAGAAGAACGTCCGACGATTTCGCGGATTGACTTTACGGGTATGAAAGAGTTTGATAAAGAAGCGATATTAAAAGCTCTTCGTGCCCTGGGTTTATCGGATGCGCGCTATTACGATAAGGCATTAGTAGACAAGGCCGAGCAAGAGATCAAGCGCCAATATGTTAGTAAAGGTTTTTATGATGCTGAAATATTAACTACCGTAACACCTGGAGAAAGAAATCAAGTATCTGTTTTCTTTAATATTGAAGAGGGTGTCGTCTCTAAAATCACGCAAATCAATATTATTGGTAATAAGGTATTCCCGGAAAGTAAAATCCGAGAGGTTTTCCAGTTATCTACGGGTAATTGGTTTTCTTGGTATACCAAAAACAATCTTTACTCGAAGCAAAAATTAACTGCAGACTTAGAATCGATTCGGTCGTTTTATTTGAATCAAGGCTATTTAGAATTTAGTATTGACTCGACACAAGTCTCCATTTCACCAGACAAGAAGGGAATTTTTCTCACCATCAATCTATCTGAAGGCGAGCAATATCGCGTCAAGAATATCAAATTAGGCGGTGAGCTATTTGGAAAAGATGAAGAGTTCAAATCTTTAATTCCTTTAAAGGTTGGTGAGATTTATTCATCGGAGAAACTCAATATCGGCACTAAGGCTATTGCTGATATGCTTGGCAGTTACGGCTATGCTTTTGCTACGATTACGCCCCAACCTGATCTTCGTAAGGAAGATAAAACTGTTGATATGCTTTTAGTGGTTGATCCTGGAAAGCGCGCGTATGTTCGAAACATCAACATTATTGGTAACTCGAAAACCAGAGATAGTGTGGTCAGAAGAGAAATGCGTCAATTAGAAAGTTCTTGGTATGACGCTGAAAAGATCAAATTATCTAAAGATCGTATTAATAGGCTAGGTTACTTTACGGAAGTTGACGTTTCGACTCAAGACATCCCAGCCTCTAACGATCAAGTGGATTTAAATGTGAAGGTTGCAGAAAAGCCGACCGGCTCGTTCAATTTGGGAGCGGGTTTCTCATCAACTGAAGGTGTGGTTTTGAGTGCCGGTATTAATCAAGAGAACGCATTTGGTACGGGTACCAGCGTGGGGTTTAATATCAATACAGGCCGTATTAACCGAACTTTAGTGGTATCTCAATTTGATCCGTATTTTACAGATGATGGCATTAGTCGATTTTCTGATGTCTACTACAGAACGTCCAAACCCCTTTACTACCTTGGAGATAGCAACTATACAATTGTTACTGCTGGTCTAGGTTCTCGGTTTGGCGTACCGTATTCCGAAACTGGTCGGATCTTTTTTGGCGCTGCGATTGAGAATTTGAGTATTAGTACAACAACCAATTCGCCCACCACTTTCCAGGCATACACCGCTGAATTATCAGGCCAACCGGCTGATGCTAGTGGTAATAATTCTGGTAGTACATACAATTTACCCCTTACGGTTGGGTGGGCCATTGATCGACGGGATAGTGCGTTGATTCCATCCATGGGAGCATATCAACAGGCTAATTTTGAATTAGGTTTACCAGTAGATCAGTCTAATTATTACCGCCTATCCTACCAGCATCAACATTTTTTCCCGATTACAAAGACTCAAACCTTATCTTTAAATGGTAATGTTGGTTATAGCGATTCCTACAGTGGAACTCCTTTTCCAATCATGAAAAATTATTACGTGGGTGGTATTGGTTCAGTTCGTGGTTACTCACCGGGCTCACTGGGGCCCATATTTAGAAACTCTTTAACAGGACTAGATCAGGCAACTGGTGCATCCTCTAAACTAGTCGGTAGTGTTGAGTATGCTTTTCCGGTGCCGGGCTCTGGGACTGATAAGACGCTTCGATTCTTTGGATTTGTGGATGCCGGTAGCGCCTTTAACCAAATTTCAGACGTAGGAGAATATATGAGATATTCTTACGGAATGGGGATTGCGTGGATTTCTCCTCTTGGTCCTTTAAAGTTTAGTTACGGCGTTCCTATTAATACAAAATCTACGGACAAGATTCAGAATTTACAATTTCAACTTGGTACACTTTTTTAATTTCTTAAGGAAATTTGCATGAAGCATTTATTAATAAAAAACATATTCATTATCAGTTTTTTTTACACGCTTGGTATTCTTTCGCAAGTGGTGATGGCACAGGATTTGGGTACGAGGATTGCATTTGTTAACTTGGAGAGGATTCTGAGTGAATCAAAAATGGCTAAAGATGCTCAAACGAAAATGCAGCAAGAGTTTGGGCCGCGTGAAAAAGAGGTCCGTGACGGTGTTGCTAGGATTAAGTCTGATGCAGCTCAGCTTGACAAGGATGCGGCGATTTTACCTGAGCCTGACCGGATCCGTAAGCAGCGTGAATTAGCGGATCAAGACCGTGAGCTTCAACGCAAGCAGCGGGAGTTAATCGAGGATTCTCAGCGTCGCGGAGCGGAAGAACGAGCGAAGATTTTTGAGCGGGCCAATCAAGTATTAAAAATAATTGTTGAGCAAAAAAAGCTTGACCTAGTTGTGCAAGACGCCGCTTTTGTCAGTCCTCGAATTGATATTACTAGTGATGTAATTAATGCACTAAATGCTAGATAATCATTTTTTATTGACTGCAGTTTTTCTTACTTGTGCTTAAATTGTGCACGATCTTTCTTCAAAAAAACTATCGATAGGTGAGTTAGCTTTTGCCTTAGATGCCCAGTTTTTTGGAGATACGCCAGGTGTTTATATGCGGGGAGTAGCCACCTTGCAAGATGCCCAACTTGATCAAATTTCCTTTTTAGTAAACCCACTCTACCGACAGCAAGCATTACTCAGTCAAGCTGGCGTTTTAATTGTTAACCAGGCTGATTACGAGTTCTTAACGCAATCAATCAGTATGCATGACAATACACCGACAAAGGCCTACTTGGTTTCTAAAAATCCATATGCCTTATTTGCCCGCATAGCCCAATATTTCGCCAATTTGTCTAAACCCAATATAGCGGGGTTTATCCACCCAAGCGCATTTATCTCACCGCAGACATCGGTTCCAAGTAATTGCCATATCGGAGCTTTTTGTGTTTTAGAGCCTGGAGTTACCTTGGGTTCGGGTGTTAGATTAGTTAGCCATGTCCATTTAGGTAAAAACGTTGTGATTGGTGACGATACGGTAATCCATCCGATGACGGTAATTTATGATGAATGTCGGATTGGTGCAAGAGGAATTATTCACGGTGGAGTTGTCGTTGGTTCAGATGGCTTTGGTTTTGCGCCTGATTTTTCAACGACTTCGAAAGAATGGGTAAAAATCCCTCAGACAGGAAGGGTGATTATCGGAGATGATGTTGAGCTTGGGGCATCCTCGACTGTTGATCGAGGTGCCATGGCAGATACCATCATCGGTAATGGTTGTAAATTTGATAACCAAGTGCAGATTGGTCACAATGCCAAAGTGGGTGATCATACAGTTATGGCAGGTTGTTCTGGAGTTGCGGGAAGTACGGAACTTGGTCCCATGTGCGTCATTGGTGGATACTCGAATTTTTCAGGCCATTTGCAGATTGCCGAACGAACCACTGTGTCAGGTGGAACCTCAATTACCAAATCTATCAAAGAACCTGGGCAACACTTTACGGGTGTTTTTCCATTTATCCCTCATCCTCGGTGGGAAAAAAATGCTGCCATCATTCGAGGTTTAGATAAAATACGACAGCAGATTAAAGAGTTAATGAATACCAAAAAGCCTCATAATGAATAACCAATTAGCAAATAAACGACTCTGCAACGAGTTGTAAAAGAAGAAATGGCAAAAGATGCAAATGAATATTAATCGGATCTTAAAGTTACTACCGCATCGTTATCCATTTTTATTGGTAGATCGTGTTCTTGAACTTGATCCTAGAACGCGAATTAAAACGCTTAAGAATGTCTCGATGAATGAACCGCATTTTACGGGTCACTTTCCAGATTATCCGGTAATGCCGGGAGTATTGATTTTAGAGGCACTAGCCCAATCCTCCGCATTACTGGCATTTTCTGAAGAAAAAGATGAAGACTCCCTGTATTATTTTGCGGGGATTGACGGTGCGCGGTTTAAAAAACCAGTTGTTCCTGGTGATCAGTTAATATTAAATGCCCTCGTAGAGCGATATAAATCAGGTATTTGGAAATTCAAAGCTTTTGCGACGGTGAATGAAGAAATTGTTTGCGAGGCAGAGTTGCTATGTGCTCTTCGGAAAAAGGCCGAATGAAATGTCTCTGATTCATCCAACGGCCGTTGTTTCTCCAAAAGCACAAATAGATAGTTCAGTCAGTATTGGGCCTTATACGGTGATTGGCGAAAGTGTCAAGATTGGTGCAAGAACTAAAATTGGTTCTCACACGGTGATTGAAGGTTGTACTGCAATTGGGGAAGATAATACGATTAGTCACTTTACATCATTAGGTGGTGTTCCTCAGGACATGAAGTATCGTGGTGAGCCGACTGAACTCCAAATAGGCAATCACAATACCATTCGTGAATTCACTACTATTCATACGGGTACCATTCAAGATCAAGGTGTGACAAAGATTGGTCATCACAATTGGATTATGGCTTATGTCCATATTGCCCATGATTGTGATGTGGGCGACCATACGATTTTCTCAAGTAATGCTCAGGTCGCTGGGCATGTCATTGTTGGGGATTGGGCTATCTTAGGCGGGATGTCAGGGGTACATCAGTTTGTCCGAATTGGCCAGCACGCCATGCTTGGTGGAGCTTCTGCTTTAGTACAAGATATTCCACCCTATGTGATTGCTGCTGGCGATAAAGCCCAACCGCATGGCCTCAATGCTGAGGGCTTAAAGCGCCGTGGTTTTACACCAGAAACGATTGCGGTATTAAGAAACGCATATCGCATTTTATATAAAGATGGTTTAACTTTTGATGAAGCTAAAGTAGCTATTGAGCAACTAAGTCTTGATGAATCGTTATTGGCGGATTCCAAAATAAAAGTTCAAGAATTTTTGGAATTTTTAGCCGCATCAACGCGAGGCATCATCCGTTAGTTGGCGTCTATGCAACCCTTAATTACTTGTGTTGCTGGCGAGCCGTCGGGAGATTTATTAGGTAGTGAGTTAATCGCTGCTTGTCTTAGTCATCCTGACTTAGCACATGCAAAACTCGTTGGTATTGGTGGGCCCCATATGCAAGCTGAAGGGTTTACGTCTCAGTGGCCAATGGATCAGCTCAGTGTGAGAGGGTATGTTGAAGCTTTAAAGCAATTACCCTATATATTAAAAATCCGCTTTGATCTTGTGCAAGAAATTCAAAGAAATCGGCCAGATATCTATATCGGCATTGATGCGCCGGATTTTAACTTGGCTGTTGAAAAGAAATGTCGCGCTCTAAAAATTCCTACGATACATTATATTAGCCCATCTATATGGGCTTGGCGAGGCGGCAGAATTCATGGCATTAAAAAAGCCGTTGATCATATGCTTTGTATATTTCCATTTGAGCCCAAAATTTATCATGATGCAGGTATTGCAGCGACCTATGTCGGACACCCACTAGCAAGTATGATTCCTCGCAAGCCCAGCCCGGAGCTTGCTAAAAAGAAATTATTTGATCTTGGTTTCTTAGAGAGTACGGCGATTCTTGCAGATGAAACTGTGATTGCTGTTTTACCAGGCAGTAGGAAGTCTGAGATTTCCTATATTGCTCCAGGATTCTTTCAAACGATCCAAGAAATTGATCACCTGCATAGTGGTCCAGTTCGATTTTTAGTACCTGTTGCCAAGCCCTTCTTACAAGCACCTTTACAACGATTCAAAGAAGCAGTGCAGCGTGCTCGTCCCAATATTCAGATTCATTTGATACCCGAAAATTCAAGCTTAGTTTTAGAGGCAGCCGATGTGGTATTAATCGCTAGTGGAACGGCGACCTTAGAGGCTGCTCTATGGAAAAAGCCCATGGTAATTTCTTACTCTGTGCCATGGTTAACTGCCACAATCATGCGTAAGCAAGGTTATTTACCGTATGTCGGATTGCCCAATATTTTGTGTCAAGATTTTGTTGTTCCGGAGTTTTTACAAGAAGATGCTGTCCCGCAAGAAATGGCCAAAGCAATCTTACAATGGCTTAATCAACCATCCAAAGTTGCCCAGTTAGTAGATCGTTTTGAAGACCTACATCAGCAGTTAACTATGCCAACCCGTGCATTGTTGGCTCAGGCAATCTACAACACAATGCTGCATAAATAAGATGCTTGCTGAGTCATGCCAATTAATTTGTGGAG
Organism: Betaproteobacteria bacterium; assembly: GCA_009927445.1. Taxonomy (GTDB): domain Bacteria; phylum Pseudomonadota; class Gammaproteobacteria; order Burkholderiales; family Burkholderiaceae; genus Polynucleobacter. The sequence goes on along the minus strand of RFMZ01000207.1, from coordinate 4,762 downwards.
TTGATGAGGCAGGAAGAGGCCCTTTAATTGGTAACGTGGTCGCCGGTGCAGTGATCTTGGATGATAAAAATCCTATTTTTGGCTTACAAGATTCCAAAAAGTTAAGCGCTACTAGAAGAAATCAACTGTATGAATTAATTATTCAGAATTCTCTTGCTTGGGGTGTAGGTCAAGCAAGTCCTGCAGAAATTGATCGCTTAAATATTTTGCAAGCCACCATGTTGGCAATGCAACGGGCCTTAGATCATCTGATGAAGCAATTTCTGATGAGGCCAAATCTGGTTTTAGTAGACGGGAATCGTTGCCCAGATATACCTGTCCCGTCGCAGGCCATGATTCATGGCGATGCCTCAACACCGGTTATTTCTGCGGCCTCGATTCTTGCAAAGGTTACTAGAGATCGCCAGATGGCGCTACTAGACCAAGAATACCCCTTGTACGGTTTTAAGGACCACCAGGGATATCCTACAAAGAGGCATCTAGAGATGATTCACCAATTAGGATTAATACCAGGTTATCGATTAACATTTGGGCCTATTAAGAAACTACTTCTATAAAGGATAATTGATGGCAGATAATTTGTTGAATTATTTTAGATGGGTTGAATCAAAAAACAATGATCTTGTAAAACAATTAATGGCGCATCAGGTTGGTGGGCGAAGCGCTGCCAAATTACGTAAGGAGCAGGCTCTGACACTTTTAGAGGGGACGCACCTCTTAGACTCTTGGTACCGTGCTGGCCATAGTGCTTCGTTAAAAACAATTATTACAAACCCAGCAAGTGTAGATATTCCAGAAGTTAAGGAGTTGATAACTAGTTTAGTGAACGATTCGATTTCAAACTCCGCCTTGAGCTATGACTTTGTCTTATTGAAAGAAAGCCTAGTCAAAGCAGTTTCGGCCTTTCATACGGGTCCTTTTTTACTGGCATTATTAGAGTTTAAGAATTCTAATCAGATTGAATTAAACCAAGACTTAGTGATTTTGGATGGCGTACAAGATGCTGGGAATGTTGGAAATATATTAAGGACTAGCGCCGCAGCAGGTTTTCGACAAATTATCTGCTTACCAGGGACTGCTTGCCCATGGTCAAATAAAGTTTTACGCGCGGGGATGGGGGCACAAGCAGTATTAGAAATCTCGGAAGATTTTTATACCGTGGAGGACATCTCACACTTACCAATAGCTCTTTTAAGTACCCAATTACAAGGAAAATTATCCTTGTTCGAGATGCATGATCTCTTATCAAGTCCTGTTGCTTGGGTTTTTGGTAATGAAGGTTTTGGGGTTTCCAAGTTGATTCAAGATATCTCGCAAGGTGTAAGGATCCCACAGGAGTCTAGAGTTGAATCACTCAATGTTGCATCTGCTGCGGCAATCTGTTTATTTGAGACCTTGCGAGTTCGACTGCACCGTACAGCATAGTTTGATTGATGCCATTTACTACAATGGAGGGATATGTGGTGATGGGATAAATATTGATGAGATTAGTAAGCAGTTTTGTCAGACTTGAGTATTTGAAGGATTGTAGTTGAGATTTCCTCGATAGATTTATGCGTTGAGGAAATTGACGGGATATTTTCTCTTTGCATCATTGCTTCTGCCTCATTAACCTCATATCGGCAGTTTTCTTGGCTTGCATATTTACTTCCTGGTCTTCTTTCATGGCGAATTTCTGATAGACGTTTGGCATTGATTGTTAGGCCAAATAGTTTGGCATGATATTGCGGAAGTTCTTTGGGAAGGGTGCCTCTCTCAAAATCTTCAGGTATTAAGGGATAGTTCGCGGACTTGATGCCGTACTGCATCGCTAAATAAAGAGAAGTTGGTGTTTTACCGCTTCTGGAAACACCAACTAGGATAACTTCTGCTTCATCAAGATTTTGATGCGACTGGCCATCATCATGCGCCAAGGAAAAGTTAATCGCTTCAATACGATTTTTATAACCTTCGGTTTCAATATTTTGATGAAAGCGGCCAATAGCATGCGTAGATTTGAGATTCAGTTCAATTTCTAGAGGGGCGACAAAGGTATTAAACATATCCATCACTAAGGCTTTTGAAGTATGAATAATTTGATTAATTTCGGGGTTGACCAGAGTTGAAAATACAATTGGTTTCGTACCTGTTTTTTGAGCAATTTGATCAATATCCAACTTAGCTTTTTGGGCTTTTTCGAGAGTATTCACAAAGGGCATACGAATTTGTTTAAAAGACGTTTCAAATTGAGCCAAGATGGAGTGACTAAAAGTTTCAGCTGTAATGCCTGTGCCATCAGAAACAATTAAAACGGTACGGTGATTTGAATTCATAGTCTATTAGGCTGATAAAATAAAGTAATTATGAGTATTATGCGGATTTTTAATTTTTAAGAGAGTTTTTATGTTCAACGTATCCCATCAAAATGCTTATGTTATACCTTTTGAAGAACTTCGGATGACCGATGTCGAGTTAGTCGGCGGTAAGAATGCTTCCCTAGGAGAAATGATCTCGCAGCTCCATTCTAAAGGAGTTCGCGTGCCGACAGGATTTGCCACAACAGCGCTGGCCTTTCGAGAATTTTTAGAACATCACCAGTTAACCCAAAAAATTGCCGAACGACTAGAACACTTAAATGTAGACGATGTAAAGGCGCTAGCTTTGGCTGGACAGGAGATCCGTCATTGGATTACTCAAGTACCATTTCAGCCCCAATTAGAGGCTCAGATACGGCAGTCTTTTGCTCTATTAGATAGCCAAGGAAATGGCTCTTACGCTGTACGGTCGTCGGCAACTGCTGAGGACCTGCCAGATGCATCTTTTGCTGGTCAGCAAGAGAGCTATCTCAATGTTGTTGGTATTGATGATATTTTGTTACGAATCAAGGAGGTTTTTGCCTCTTTATACAATGACCGCGCTATTTCTTATCGAGTTCATAAGGGTTTTATTCATGCCGATGTGGCATTGTCCGCAGGGATTCAACGCATGGTTAGATCTGATTTAGCTGCATCTGGGGTCATGTTTACCTTGGATACTGAATCTGGCTTTAAAGAAGCAGTCTTTATCACATCTAGTTACGGTTTAGGCGAGACCGTTGTTCAAGGGGCGGTCAATCCGGATGAGTTTTATGTCTTTAAGCATGCCTTACGAACTGGTAAATATCCGATTATTCGCCGTAATTTAGGTTCAAAATTAATCCAAATGGCGTTTACACAGCCCGGTGAATCTGGACGAGTAAAGACGATTGATGTACCACTAGAGGCACGCAACCGTTATTCACTGAATGATGCAGATATTATTGAATTATCACAATATGCACTAATCATCGAGGAGCATTATGGTCGCCCAATGGATATTGAGTGGGGTAAAGACGGACTTGACCAAAAAATTTATATCTTGCAAGCTAGGCCAGAAACTGTCAAAAGTCAGCAATCTGCACAGTTAGATTTGCAGTACAAATTAAAAGGGCAGTCAAAATTATTAACGCATGGTCGTGCTATTGGCCAAAAAATTGGCGCAGGGCCAGTTCGAATCATTCGCGATGTATCGGAAATGGATCGAGTTCAAGTGGGTGATGTTTTAGTTGCTGATATGACCGATCCAAATTGGGAACCGGTTATGAAACGAGCGGCTGCAATCATTACTAACCGAGGTGGACGAACCTGTCACGCGGCAATTATTGCAAGAGAGCTTGGTGTGCCTGCAGTCGTCGGTTGTGGTGATGCGACGGAGGCTTTAAAAGATGGCATGATGGTTACGGTTTCCTGCGCTGAGGGTGATGAAGGCAATGTTTATGATGGCCTTGTAGAGATGGAGGTCAGTGAGGTTCATCATGGCGTGTTACCTGAGATTCCCTTAAAAATTATGATGAATATCGGTAATCCGCAGTTAGCATTTAACTTTTGCCAATTACCGAATGAGGGTGTGGGTTTGGCAAGGTTAGAGTTCATTATTAATAACAATATTGGTATACATCCAAGCGCGATTTTGAATTATCCCAATATTGATGCTGATTTAAAGGTGGCAGTAGAGAGTGTTGCTCGTGGGCATTCAAGTCCATACGCCTTTTATGTTGACAAACTGTCTGAAGGTATCGCTACCATAGCAGCTGCCTTTTATCCGAAGCCTGTGATTGTGAGATTATCAGATTTCAAATCCAATGAATATAAAAAATTGATTGGTGGTTCTCGGTATGAGCCTGATGAAGAAAATCCTATGCTAGGCTTTCGAGGCGCTTCACGATATATTTCAGCTGACTTTGCCAAGGCTTTTGAAATGGAGTGCGTGGCGATTAAGCGAGTGCGTAATGAGATGGGTTTGAACAATGTTGAATTAATGATTCCTTTTGTTCGAACCATTCAGCAAGCCGCTAAAGTGATTGATTTATTGGCTAACAATGATTTAAAGAGGGGTCATAATGGCTTAAAAATTATTATGATGTGCGAAATTCCTTCGAACGCTATTCTCGCTGAGGAGTTTTTAGAATATTTTGATGGATTCTCGATTGGATCGAATGATTTAACCCAATTAACCTTAGGTCTTGATCGTGATTCTGGGATGGAGTTATTAGCATTGGATTTTGACGAGCGAGACCCAGCTGTATTAAGTCTGATTGAAAAAGCTATTCGAGCCTGTCAAGCAAAGGGAAAATATGTAGGGATTTGTGGTCAAGGCCCCTCAGATCATCCTGACTTTGCAAAATGGTTATTAGATAAAGGCATTGCCTCGATGTCCCTTAACCCGGACACGGTAATTAGTACTTGGGAAGCCTTATCTAAATAAG
>RFMZ01000192.1 GCA_009927445.1 Betaproteobacteria bacterium | reverse complement strand
TGGTCACTGGTTGCGCAGGTTTTATTGGTAGCAACTTTGTTCACACTTGGTTGTCCTCCAATGAGACGGTGATCAATCTAGACAAATTGACCTATGCAGGTAACTTGGCAAATCTAGATGATCTCAAAGACGACAAGCGCCATGTGTTTGTGCATGGTGATATCGGTGACCGCGAACTGGTCGCAGACTTGCTCACCAAATACCAACCGCGTGCCGTACTGAACTTTGCGGCAGAGAGCCATGTTGATCGCTCTATCCATGGGCCGGGAGAATTTATCCAGACCAATGTGTTGGGCACTTTCAATTTGCTAGAAAGTGTGCGTGCTTATTGGTCTAAGTTGCCAGATAGCCATCCAGAGTTAGACCAAAAGTCATTCAGGTTTTTGCATGTGAGTACAGACGAGGTTTATGGAACTTTGTCAGCCACGGATGCGCCTTTTACAGAGCTAATCCTTACGAACCGAATAGTCCTTATTCAGCAAGTAAGGCGGCGAGCGACCATTTGGTTCGTGCTTGGCACCATACCTACGGATTACCTGTCCTCACTACCAATTGCAGCAACAACTATGGGCCGTTCCACTTTCCAGAGAAATTGATTCCATTGGTCATCTTGAATGCATTAGCAGGCAAACCATTACCCATTTATGGCGATGGCCAACAAGTGCGTGACTGGCTGTATGTAGAAGACCACTGCCGAGCCATTGCTCGCGTGTTGGATGCGGGCAGAGTGGGTGAGTGTTACAACATTGGCGGATGGAATGAAAAGGCCAACCTTGATGTAGTGAAAACGTTGTGCACCATCTTGGATGAGTTACAACCCCGCGCAGATGGCAAGGCCTATGCAGAACAAATTACCTATGTGAAAGATCGCCCAGGCCATGACAGGCGTTATGCGATGGATGCCAGCAAGATGGAGCGTGAACTTGGATGGAAGCCTCGAGAAACGTTTGAGACGGGCATTCGTAAAACGGTGCAGTGGTATCTTGACAACCAGTCTTGGGTTGAGGGCGTGACGAGTGGTGCATACAGG
>RFMZ01000164.1 GCA_009927445.1 Betaproteobacteria bacterium | reverse complement strand
AATTATGCGGCGTTTAGAAATTGTAATTTACAGTTTTGCCAGTAATTTCGTAGATTTTGCACTCAGCGGTGTCACTTTGCACGTGTAAATTTTAAGCCAGGCTCGGGGCTCGAACTGGTTTTTGGAAAAGTTTGACGCCATACACTGACACCTAACGTGATGGCTGAAGAAGGCTAGGAATTGAAAACCGTTGACTGTAAATTGTGCAGTCTAAGTTTCCTAAAATTTTTGTGAATCAGACTCTCGCGACCTGAAAAACGCATCCTTAACTGCTATATTTTTCTTGTGATTGACCAGTGTCAGAACTTGAAAAGAGTCTCCTGGTTGCAAGTGCTTGGTCTTGCCTTGAGCCGTCAACCAAAACTCACCCTGTATGAAGATTTCGTCAGCGTTGCATCCCAAAGTCATAATGACGGTGCATTCGCTTTCGGTTCGGCCCAAATTAGTAAGAGAAGGAATCTTCCATGACCGCCCGTCTTCACCGCCGATCAGCAGAAGTGCGTCTACAACAGACTACACTCCTTTCGGCTACTTCGCACGGCTTGCAGCTGCGCCTGATTTGCTGGGACATTTGAGCGAATCGACCGTCAAGCTGTGCTTGATCTGGGCCGAACTCGCGACTACTCTATCGGCGAGCTACTTTTTCAACAAGGTGATCCCCACAATGGCATTTACCTGATCAGTCGTGGTTTGGTTCGCTCTTTCTACGTATCTCAAGATGGTCGGAATTAACACTTGGCTTCTGGACAGCGGGTCACTACGTTGGTGCGCCGCAAATGTTTGGTGGTGGCCAACATGCGTGGGCATCGGTCGCGGCTGCACCGACAAGTTGCATGTGGCTTCCTGGCAAGTCCTTACGCGAGCTCGCTGGCCAGCGGGTTGATTTAGCACTGACCCTAATGGATGCGCTGATCCACAAGTCGCAGTGCTACTGCGATTTGCTGCAGTTGCTCGCCACCCAATCAATGCGAGTGCGCCTGGCTCGACTGCTGAAAATGCTTGCCACTCGAGAGGATAGTGCCGACATAAGCCTCAGCCATACGCAGCTAGCCAGCATGATTGGGTCAACCCGCCAATGGGTGTCGCTGACGCTAGCGCGATTCGAGGCAGGCGGACTCATCGTTAAACAGGCTCAT
>RFMZ01000272.1 GCA_009927445.1 Betaproteobacteria bacterium | reverse complement strand
ATACCCAGCGAGCGAAAATGTTCGACTGTTGCAGGCGAAGATAGAACTGTGTTGATTTCCTTGTTAAGCCTATCGATTATGTGAACTGGTGTCTGTGCAGGCGCCATCATCCCCTGCCAACCATCGGCCATGAAGCCGGGCACAACCTCTCTAATAGAAGGTACTCCTGGCAATAACGACAGCCGGTTTTCGCTAGTGACGCCTAAACCAATAACATTGCCTTTTTTTATCTGCTCAAGTGCAGTAGTTGTTGGCTGAAATATCAGTGGCACTTGCCCACCAATCACATCAACGAGAGCTCCACTTTTATAGGGAACATGCGTAAGCTTTATATCGGCCAAAGAGGTCATAAGTTCCATAATCACGTGGCCAGCCCCGCCTATGCCCATCGATGCATAGTTAATCTTGCTTGGCTGAGCCTTAGCAGAATCAATCAGCATGCTCAAAGTTTTTGAGCCGAAGTCCTTATTGGCGATCAGCACATAAGGCACGGCACTAATCATTGACACCGCTGCAAAATCGTTTACTGGGTCATATGGCAACTTTTTATAGATGAACGGGTTCATCGCAACTATTGAATTCACCATGAAGATCAAGGTGTATCCATCTGCCGGAGACTTCACGACTGCCTCAGCAGCTAGCAAGCCAGCAGCGCCAGCGCGGTTGTCAATCAAAAAAGGTTGGCCCATAAGCTCTGTGAGTTTTTGCGAAACAAAGCGTGCCACTAAGTCTGGGGAACTGCCTGCTGGAAAAGGCACTACAACCTTGACCGGTTTTGCTGGGTAGGAGCTCTGCGCATGAGCATTAGGCCAGAATGTTGTTAGCGCGCCAATTGCAATACAGCAGGCAAAAAATACTCGTTTGTTCATTAGTTACTCCAATTTACTTAAATGGCCATCCGAACCCTCCGATGATCAAGTTCAAAACACACTACTACCCTCAAGGTCTACTGGTGCCCTGAAGTTAGGAAGGCGCTTGAGCTGGCCCGCCTCATCAATCGCTAGCCCGGTGTCGCGCGCGGCTCGATCTAGTACTTCAGGATGCCAAGTAACGGAACCACCACCCGTGTGTCCACCAACCATTGCAAGTATTGTCAAATCCTTACCTGTTCTATTTCTAAATCCACGCATCAC
>RFMZ01000100.1 GCA_009927445.1 Betaproteobacteria bacterium | reverse complement strand
TATTAAATAATAATTGGGTTCGATAGTTTGCCGATACCTTCTACCTCGCAAACGATCGTATCATTTGGTTGAAGATATCTTTTGGCTTTTATCATTCCATTCGTGCCTGCCCATTTTCCTCCTAAATCTTCATCGCTGGACCATGCTGTTCCACTTGGAGTGCCAGTAATAATTACCATACCTGGACGTAGGGTCATATTGATTGAAAAAAAATGAACTAATTCAGCTACACTCCAAATCATCTGAGAGGTGCTACTGATTTGGCGAAGTTCATCATTTACCCAAGAACGAATCATGATGTCTTGGGGATTGGGAATTTCATCGCTAGTTGTAATGCAGGGTCCCAAAGGAGCACTTGTATCAAAGAGTTTACCCCTGCCTAGCTCATACCAATATGAGCCATCGGGCCGTCTTCTTACTTGACGATCTCGGGCTGTAACGTCATTTACGATCGTATAGCCAAAAATATGTTTATGGGAATCCTTTATTTCAATGTGCCTACCAGGTTTGCCTATCACGACAGCTAATTCAGCTTCCCCATCAAGTTTTTTGGTAAGAATAGGGTCGTACACAATACCTTGATTAGGACCTATGACGCAGTCGCCTGTTTTAACAAAAAATTCAGGTTCTTTTCCACTAATATCAGCGTTAGCTTTTTCTTGATTGTGGCTTAAGTAGTTGCTTCCCGAGCAGAGAATAGTTGAGGGAATCATTGGAGGTAACAAGTGAACTTGATTTAAGGGTATTCGACCAGGCCCCTCATGGCTTAAGTCTAATCCTTTTTTAAATAGATTATGGAGATGTTCCCAGTTGGAAATCACATTAATCGTATTGTTAAGCATGTTTAGATCGCTAGCACTTAAAAAGTGTGACGCATCATTGACGGCTAGCAGGTCAACAATATGATCACTGTCGAGAAGGCCGATACGTGTTAAACCGTTGACTGAAAAATTGATAAGTTTCATAGATTAATTAAATGAATTTGTTATTAAGATAATTAGAGTTTATTTGATTTCACCCATACTGGTAAGAACGGTATCTAGTCTTTTGGTGTCTTCTATAATAAATCGAGCAAAGTCTTCAGAGTCTAAGAAGTGTATTGGAGTATTAAGTCCTGTCATAGCGTTTTTAAATAAGTGATGGTTAGATGCTTCTTTTACAAATGCTCGTAAACGATTGATAATAGGTTCAGGTGTGCCAATTGGGGCAAAAAGACCAGTCCATAAGTAAAACTCACCCTTAAAGCCTAACTCCGTGGCCGTAGGTATGTCTGGCAAGGACGCAATTCTATCTTTACTCATTGATGCAAGAACCCGAAGTTTTCCTGAAGAAATCTGACCTGCAATTGCTCCAGGGGTTTGCATAGTCGCATCTACATGGCCGGCTAATAAAGCGTTAATCTGCAGACCGCCACCTGAATAAGGGACATGAACCATTTTAAGATTAGCCTCGTGGGCTAGAATTTCCATGGCTACGTGAGTTGTACCATAAAGACCAGAACTGCTGTAAGAAATAGAACCTGGTTTAGCGCGAACATCACGTACAAAATCAGCTAATGTTTTCCATGAACTATCTGCTCGAACTGCTAGGACCGTAGGGTCAGCTGTGAGTCTAGAGATAGGTTTAAATTGATTGAGTTGAAAAGTGGAAGGTCTACCACTAATTCGATCAGAAATTGGGATGGTAATCATACTGGGGAGAGCCATTACCAAGTTATAACCATCTGGCTTTGCTTTAGCAGCAGCTGCCATACCAATTGCTCCTCCAGCACCTCCTTTATTCTCAATCACAATGGGTTGGCCGATGTTGCTACTCATTGATGCAGCAAGTGGCCGAGCAGTAATATCAGATACGCCCCCTGGAGTGAATGGCACAATAATAGTAATTGGGCGTTCCGGGTAAGTTTGTGCGACAACTACGAATGAGATGATTATTGTACATATTGATAAGACCAATTTAATCCAAGTTATTCTAATCATAAGAGCGCTCCTTTGAAGTAATCGGTTTCTATACTTGATGCTATAAATATTAGTTTAAAACTCAATCCAATCGGTATTGTTTAGATTAAGTCGTTAGTGACTATAGATACATAACTCTAATACAAATACATCATCATAGTTATCTAATATAAATAATAAGTAGGGATTTTCCCTATCTTTGAAAATAATAAAGCGTTTGGGAATTGTTATGAAGCTATTGACTTTCGATTATTCATGCGTTAGATTGAAATTTCTCTTAATATCTAGATTAACATTGAACAAAATCTAAAAAAAAGTCCCTGTCTAAGGAGTAAGCGTC
>RFMZ01000096.1 GCA_009927445.1 Betaproteobacteria bacterium | reverse complement strand
TGAATGGGATCGACGTGATCAAAAAGGTCGAGTCCTAGAGCGTCACTCTAATGCCGATTGGGAAGTAGTGGGCCAATGGAGTTCCCCTCGATCCTTTGCAAATTACCCAATAGGATTTTTAATTCGGGTGGGTAATCAAGAGTTTCGATTGCAAACGCTTATGCAAGATCAAGAGGTTGATGCTCGAGCTAGTACGGGTGGATTTTACTACGAGGGTGCCGTTCAAATGAGTCATCATCAAGTTGTTATTGGCCGAGGTTATCTTGAGTTAACTGGATATAGTCAGGCTGTTAAATTATGAGCCCTACGCTGAGGGAAATTTAAGTCGGCAAGCCCCAAAACCCCTAATTTTGCATTTGTAGCTAAAACATCCATTTGAGGTAAAAAGATGATCTAGATGCTTAAACCATTAACCTTTAGCCCATATGTAAAAATCCTTGATTGAGAGACTTTTAAAAGTCTTTTTTTAGAGAAGCTCAAAAAATCAGGATAGCTCAGCACCCCACTTTCCTAATGAAATAAATGGATAGTTTAGGGCCTGACTCGTTTTACCAAATGCTTTATTATTTCACATATCGCTTATTACAGTAGTGTTACTTTTAACCCTCTTTATTTCGAGGCTATTCCTTGTTTGAAACCTTTACCCATATATCTGCTTTATTGACTTCCTCGTTGCTTTTTGGAGGTATGTTGTTATTTGCAGCAAGCTTTGCTGCTTTTTTATTTAAATGCTTGCCCCCAGCAGAGGCAAGCGCATTAATACGCAAGGCCTTCCCCCCTTTTTATATTTTTGTGATCGTCACATCACTCATTGCAGCATCACTAGCTCTTACAAATAGCTTGTTTAGCGCTAGCATCCTGGCACTAATTTCCCTATCAACTATTCCTACTCGACAAATCCTAATGCCCGCAATTAATACTGCCTCGGACGCAAAACTAAAGCAGCGTTTTTTAGTCTTACACGGATTATCGGTTGTCATTACCCTGGTACATATCGTCGCGGTAGCATTTGTGATTGTTGATTTGGCAACCCATTAAACATGCCTGTTTTTCAGGGCTATCAATGCTATGACTGGGCGCATCAAGAAAAAACAAATTCAGGCTGAGCTTAGTAAAACATCCTATCAACAGCCTGGAGTATTGATTTGCCCACTATGCGACAGAACTATCCCAAAATCTCAGCGAGATGAACACCATCTAATTCCTAAATCACACAGGGGTCGTCAAACGAAGGTACTACACCGCATTTGTCATCGACAAATCCATGCTATCTTTACAGAAAATGAGCTGGCTCGTCAATACAACACCATAGAACAACTAAAGTCACATGCCGACATAATGGGTTTTATAGAATGGGTTCGTTTAAAGCCAGCTGATTTTTTTGAACGCACGCGCAAAAGTCGAAGACTCTCTAATGCCAAGGCATAAACTAGAAAAATCGAATTATTGATCGCTTTAAAATTTACTTTAGTATGTTGAAAAAATGACTCACATAAAATAATGGATGATCACATGTCCCTCGACAATTATTAAGACCTTGATAAAACCCTTTGACCATATTCCTTAGAGATACTTCTATTTTTTCACTACAAAAGACAAGATCAGGCGAATCAACTAATATAAACAAATTTTTACCACTTATAAATAATGAGTTATCAACTAGTTTGGTTTAAACGAGATTTACGCTGTGAAGACCATACCGCTCTTGTCGAAGCTACAAAACTAGGTCCTATTCGATGTATCTATGTGCTTGAGCCCAAGCTTTGGCTACAACCGGACGTATCCCTTCAACATTTTGAATTTATTCGTGAATCCCTGCAAGATCTAGATACGCAACTACGTATACGCGGTGGTGCTTTAGAGGTCCATATGGGTGAACTGACTGAAGTGCTTACTAAAATTTGGCTTGCGAACCCTTTTCAAGGTCTTCATTCCCATCAGGAAACCGGAAACGGATTTACTTATGCCAGAGATCGAGAGGTTGGCAAATGGTGTCAGTCTTACAACGTTCATTGGGGTGAGTATGCACAGTTTGGTGTCGTTAGAGCGCTACAGAATCGTAATGCGTGGCAAGCTGGTTGGCAAAAGCATATGGCAGAGACCTTACGTGAACTTCCACAGATGCAATTTTGGGTAAGCCCACTTTCTAGCGACCTAATACTTAACTCAGGCGCTCATTATTTAACGCCCTCAATGATGCAGGCACCTCGTAACCTAAACCATAATCCACCTTTAAGACAACGTGGAGGAAGAACTGCTGCACTCAAAACACTAAACAGTTTTTTAAAGCAGCGAAGTATGTCTTACCGAGGCGGGATTTCATCGCCTCTATCAGCACCAGATGCCTGCTCACGCTTATCCGTGTATCTAAGCTATGGGTGTCTCAGTATCAGGGAAGTTGTGCAAGCAACGAATAAAGAGCTGCTTCAAACGCCACTTCATGCCAGTAGAAAAAAATTAGGTTTGAATGCTTTTATGAGTCGTTTATATTGGCATTGCCATTTTATTCAAAAGCTTGAGAGCGAACCTGAAATCGAATGGCAAAATATGCACCGTGGCTATGATGGGTTACGCGAGAATGAATTTAATGAAGATTACTTTAATGCCTTAAAAAATGGTGTGACGGGTTGGCCTATGGTGGACGCCTGCGTCACCATGCTGCGCGAAACGGGATGGCTTAATTTTAGAATGCGTGCGATGCTTGTTTCAGTCGCTGCCTATCCACTTTGGTTGCATTGGCGACCAGTAGGAGAATGGTTAGCCACTCAGTTTTTGGACTATGAACCAGGAATCCACTGGAGTCAGCTACAAATGCAATCTGGCACGACCGGAATCAACGTTACTCGCGTCTATAACCCAATCAAGCAAGCACAAGACCATGATCAAAAAGGCCTTTTTGTTAGAAAATGGCTGCCTTATATGCGTCATATACCCGATACATGGATTTTTGAGCCTTGGAAGATGACTCAAGAAGTACAAAATAACATAACTTTATGTGGGTAAAGATATCCCAAAACCAATAGTAGATATTGTTATAGCTACAAAAATATCTAAAGATTGCTTGCATACTAGACGTAACTTATCAGAAGTTCGGGCCGGTAAAAAAACAGTTCTTGATAAACATACTTCTCGTTCAAGAAGAACTGAACATAAAAACTCTAAAGTAAAAACAAAAGATATAAGCCCACAACTTACTTTTGAATTTTAAGTAAATTAGACTGTAGTAATTTAGTTTAGATTGAGGTTAGATTTTCAAATTTTTAGCTTGGGCATTCCTATTAGGGTTTCTTTCATGAGGCCTACATACAAATTTATCTAATTATCAAAAAACCGTAAAATCACAACTATTGTTAAATAGCCACAAGACTTAACCGGAATAAATTGACCAAGGTTAATAATGACAATTTAAGCATGAAAGTTTAATAATGCCGCAAACATATTCTTTAATGATGCGATTTATTCATTGGCTTACTGCCTTATTGATTATCGCGCTCCTTATATTAGGCTTCTGGATGACTAATCGATCTGCTGCTAACCTTTGGGACGAACTAACGAATACTCTGTATTCATGGCACAAGTTAATTGGTTTTTTAGTTCTTTTGATTACTGGACTGCGAGTTCTTATCAAACTGAATTCTAATAGACCTCGATACCCTATTGGGATAGCTCTTTGGCAAATTCAATTTGCACACTCAGTTCAAATTGCGATGTACTTACTATTGGTGACAATTCCATTGTTTGGCTGGGCAGGTGTTACTGCATATCCAGCGCTTATTACCGTAGGTGGTTTCCACCTGCCAGGATTACCTGGCATTCCAAAAGATCAGGTCTTAGCGAAACAATTGTTTGAAATTCATAGCTACCTAGTACTCGCCCTCATTTCGATTACCTTATTACACGTGGTTGCAGGTCTGAGACATTTGTTTTTTAAAAAAGATGGGGTGTTTGAGCGCATTTGGTTTAAGCGCTGAACCTATTTATAAAACTCTACAGAATTGGGATTGTGCATGGTGGATTTATAGTGCAACAAACTCTAAAACAAAGGACCGATTTGCGCAGCCTTTATATTCTGATAACCTTCATTATGTCTATTTGGAAGATAAATATGCGGTACGCGCTCAACTACTTCAATGTTGTAATTCCCTAAAGCAGCCATCTTTGCTGGGTTGTTTGTCATTAATTTAACTCGACTGACGCTAAGCATTCGAAGCATTTGAGCTGCCGGCAAATAATTACGCTCATCAGAATCAAAACCAAGTTGCAATTTAGAATCCGTAGTATCAACGCCTGCATCTTGTAATTGGTATGCGCGTAATTTGTTAACAAGTCCAATACCACGTCCTTCTTGGGCAAGGTACAAAAGAATACCACTGCCAGCTAAAGCCATTTCACCAATTGCGCCAAGTAATTGATTACCACAATCAGGTCGTAAAGAGCCTACTAAATCTCCAGTAAAGCACTCCGAATGAAGTCTTACTAGAACTGGTTTTGTAGTATCAATGTCACCGACAATAATTGCCAAGTGCTCAGTACCACCATCACGCGGACGAAAAGCTACTATACGCACATTTTCCGCATTTTCTAAGGGAACGCGTGCCTCACTCACCTGTATTAGCGATTGGGCTGCAATCGTCGTATATGATTGAATTGATTTTGCTTGTACTGACAAAATATCAGGATTGCCAATACCTTCCACAATGAGTGCAGACGGCAATAGGCGTGACAACTTTAATAACGTAACACAGGTATTTGCTAACGAGCCTGCATCTTTTACTTCCAAGTTTGTCATATTAGGCTGAGTCATCGTCACTAAAAGAGGATTTGCCAAATATTCAATTAAATCTGGAGATAAACCTTGAGGATGAGAAACTATCCTGATAGGACGCTCTAATTTATCAATCCCCAGAATATTCAACCGGTTACCGGTCAATAACAATTTAGGCAATGTGGCACATGACTGGGTCAATAAATTTATAGAATCAGGAGTTAAAGCATCAACTGCTAACATCAAAAAACTCGACTCTGTGTCATAAACTTGTACCACTGTACCTCGGCGTAACTCTGAAATAGCACGGTCAACTTCTATTAACGGATCAGGTATAGTCATTTCTTAAAATCTAATTTTTTTCTAATTCAAAACATGGTTTACTGAGTAGTGCCATAAATTACAGCAAACTTATTTAACTAGTAAACTATAACTGTATTATCTCACTCTGCAGAAAATTCCTTTGTGAGGCGTTGCGTTTTTAAAAACATTGTATAAGGCCTTACGATTGTGACCTCACCCAAGCTGCAGTCACCTGCACTAATTCAAAATGTATCGGCTGAGCCAAATCCTGAGTGGGATCAATTTTTAGTTAATTTTTTTGGTCAAGAACAGCTTCCTAACTCACCCTTACAGCCCATATTTGAACCATTACACCATCCAACTACAGATAGTATGTTCGTAATAGGTCAAATCGGCCAGACCATGGACGGTAGAATTGCAACTGTCTCTGGCCAATCGAAATATGTCAATGGCCCAGCGGGATTAACCCACCTACATCAATTAAGAGCTCTAGTTGATGCGGTTGTTGTAGGGAGCGGAACAGTCCTGGCAGACAATCCGCAACTGACAGTTCGAAAGGTCAATGGAAAAAGTCCTGCACGTGTGGTGATTGATCCACGGGCACGACTGAACCGCCATCACTTCATTTGGCAAGATGATGGCGTGCAAAAAATATGGATTGTTGCAGAAGGTACTCTGGTCAACCCTCCCCCACAGGTAAGTTTAGTTCAACTACCTGTAATAGAGGGGTCGATTGATCCAGCACTTATATTAAAAAACCTATTTATCCAAGGACTGAAGCGCGTTTTAATTGAGGGTGGTGCGGAAACTATTTCGCGGTTCTTGGTGGCAAAGTGCCTTGATCGCCTGCATATTATTGTTACACCAATTGTAATGGGGTCAGGACGACTGAGTTTTAACTTACCCCCAATTGAGCACATGGACCAAGCTTTACGACTCGAAGTTAAAACACATCTATTAGGCAGCGATGTTCTCTTCGATTGCGACTTGCGCAACCAAAGGATTGTGCTTAATTTGGTACAAGACGATTTAGTGCAAACACGAAATTCTGAATAGCATCTTCCCAGGTCGGCTGCAGGAGTGCTGCTTCGAGAGCGCCAGACGATAGTCGAGCACGATATGGTTGATCTAATATTAGTGTTTTTAACGCATTCGTTAAAGCAGGAATATCGCCAGGCGGAACTATTAAACCTGCCTCTTGAGGAACGGTATCCGGGATTGCACCACCCGATGTTGCAATAATCGGTAAGCCACGGGCTATTGCTTCAGCGTACGCCATGCCATAGCCCTCAAAAAGCGATGCTAATACAAATATGTCTGCTTTAGTATATAGGTGTTCTAGCTCTTCATTGGTTACTACACCAAGAATATTAATCCTACCTTCTAAATGAAAATCCTTGATATTACTCGTTAATAGCTCATAAGCTTTTACGTTGCGGGAAGTTTCACCTACAATCGAAAGAGTCCAAGGTAAATCTATTAAAGGCACAAGTGCAGGGATCAGATCATGAAATCCCTTCCGGGGAATAATAGATCCTACTGAAAGTAAATTGACCGGATTGAAATCATCTACACTTTTTTGCGCTCTTGGTTCAAGACGACGAATTCTGTCAGTACCCGGTAAGACCACGTGCACTATCTCTGAATGAATACCGTAATGCTGATTTAAATCACGTGCGGTCGCTGGACTATTTGCTATAACGCCTAACACGTGTTTTAGTGATTTGGTTTCACTTTGCTTCAGATATTTTATTTCAGGATCACTTAAGCCGAACTCAAACGCTAGCGGGTGATGAATCAGAGCAATTAAGGGGTGTCGGTTTGCAATTACAGGAGTAAGATCTGGCAGCACTCCTAAGGCTAAGCCATCAATCACCATCGGTACACCTTGAGCCAGGTTCAGTAACCGACTTCTTGCATATTCTCTTTGAGTAGAATCTATAAACGGATAACCGTCTCCAAGACTAATTAACTGAATCTGCCAACCATGGCGTTCAAGTCCCTCAATTATCCGCCGATCATAGGCATATCCACCCGAAGTACTGTTTAACTCACCTGGATAAACGAAAATCAAGTGTTTCATTGAGTTACCACTGGATTTTAATGAATTGCAGCCTCATACCAAGCCCGGGCAATATGGGATTCTGAAATAGTCACTCGAATAGCACTCAATTCTGAACCTTTACGGCCTAAACTATCTGCACGAGCAGCCGCTGCTAGCATATCAAAAATGTACTTCGTCATGAACTCTGTTGTGGTGTTGACTCCTTTAAAGGCCGGCTGATCATCTAAATTACAATAATT